>JAFGWO010000131.1 GCA_016937135.1 Pseudomonadota bacterium | reverse complement strand
CCGCCTCGCTGCCGGCAAGACCGCCTCCGATGACCCTAACCGGCTTCATCTCCCTTTATCCGATGGCCGCAATCTTTGTTGGCGCAAACGAGTACCTCCTCTTTCCGGGTTTTGCGGCGGGTCATAACGGGGAACCCGCAGACAGGGCAGGGGTGCTGCACCGGCTCATCCCAGACGGCGAACTGGCAGACGGGATAGGAGGAACAACCGTAAAAGGTTTTTCCCTTTCGCGTTTTCCGTGTCACCAGTTCTCCCTTGCAGCCATCCACGGGGCAGGGAACCCCCGTTGAAAACGGCCGGGTCCCCTTGCATTGGGGATAATTTTTGCATCCCAGAAAGGGCCCGGTCGGACCCTGTTTGAGGGCCATGGGGCCTCCGCATTCCGGGCATTTTTCCGGGCGTTCCGGGCTTGTGGACGGCCGGATCTCCCCCTCCTCGGTATGTTCGAAATCCGATGTGTAACGGCATTCGGGGTAGCCGGTGCAGGCGAGGAACTCCCCCGTTTTCCCGCTGGACCGGATGGACAACGGCCGTCCGCATTCCGGGCATTTAATGTCCGTTTCGCCCCAGGAAAACCGGCCTTCCTTTTCACTTTCGGCTGCGGAGATTTCCGACAGGAAAGGGCTGTAGAATTCCTTCAGGACCTCGAGGTATTCCCGGTCGCCCTCTTCGATCAGGTCCAGTTGATCCTCCATACCCGCGGTAAATCCAACGTCGACAAGCCGCGGAAACCGGGATGTCAGGTAGTCGTTGACTCCCAGGCCGAGGGCGGTGGGGGCAAACCGCCGCTGCTGGTTCATCGTCGCATAATTGCGCTTACGAAGGGTGTCCAGGATGGAGGCATAGGTGCTGGGTCTTCCGATCCCCTTTTCCTCGAGGGTCTTGACCAGGGTCGCCTCCGTGTACCTGGGAGGGGGCTGCGTCGTCTTTTTTTCCAGGTCCGTTTCCAGGAGAGTGAGCCCGAGCCCCTTCGACAGAGGGGGAAGGTCGGGTTCCCCGTTTTCGCTGTCATCGCGGCTTTCGGTGTACAGGGCCGTGAAACCGGGGAAGAGGATCCTCTGGCCCGAGGCCGACAGGACGACGGGGCCTGCCTCAATCTGGACGGAGGTTTTTTCCACCTGGGCGTCGCTCATCTGGGAGGCGAGAAAACGCCTGAAAATGAGATCATAAAGCCTCGCCTGATCCTTTTCCAGAAAGGGCATCGCCTCCTCGGGGGTAAGGTCTGGCGCGGAAGGCCGAATGGCTTCATGGGCATCCTGGGCCCCCTTCCGGTTGCGAAACGCCCTGGGGGAAGAGGGGAGGTATTCTTTTCCGAAACGCGAGGCGATCTGTTCCCGGGCCGTGCGGACGGCCTCGTCCGACACCCGGACCGAATCCGTCCTCATGTAAGTGATCAGACCCATGGTGCCCCTCTTGCCAAGGTTGATGCCCTCATAGAGCTGCTGGGCGACCATCATGGTTTTTTTGGCCGTAAAACGGAGCTTTCTCGCGGCCTCCTGCTGGAGGGTGCTGGTGATAAACGGGGGAAAGGGGGATCGGGCCGTTTTTTTAACGGTCAGATCGGTGACAACGTGAGTGTTTTCTGACAGGTGGGCCATAACGGCACGGGCCGACGCTTCGTCCGGTATCCGGCCATTTTTGAAGGTGGTTTTGCCGCTGTCGGTGGAGATCGCCCTGGCTCGGAAAGAGGGGGGAGAGCCCGATTCCAGCAGGGAGTGCACGTACCAGAAATCCGTCGGGACAAAGGCCCGGATCTCCCTTTCCCTCTCGCAGACAAGCCTTAGCGCCACGGACTGGACGCGCCCCGCGGAAAGGCCCCGCTGGATCTTTTTCCAGAGGACAGGGCTCAGCCGGTAGCCGACAAGGCGGTCGATGGCCCTTCTGGCCTGCTGGGCCCTGAACTTGCGTTCATCCAGTTTTCCGGGTTTCTGGAGGGCCTCCAATATGGCCTTCCGGGTGATTTCGTGGAAGAGGACGCGGTAAACGCGGTCTTCGGGGAGCTTCAGATACTGGTTCAGGAGGCTGGCAATGGCCTCTCCCTCCCGGTCGGGGTCGGTGGCCAGGAGAATCCTTCCCGCTTCCTTTGAGGTTTTGGAGATCTGGGTCAGGGTTTTCTTCTTGGAAGGGATGGCCAGGTTTTTCAGCGCGAAGCCATTGTCCGGGTCCACCCCGAGCTCTTTCTTGGGCAGGTCGATGACGTGCCCGTTGGAGGAAAGGACCTCGTAATCCTTTCCCAGGATCCGCCCGATGGTCTTGGCCTTGGTCGGGGATTCGACGATGATCAGATCTTTGTTCATATTTAGGCTGTCTCCGGTGAAATATTTTTGAGGTCAACGCGGAATCAAAATCAAGTCTGCTTCTAAAACAAAATTGTCCCCTTCTTGTCAAGGGGCAGGACCCTCACGCCACTTCGCTTTTGTTCGAGGATTTCGCGATTATTTGAGGTAATAGGCCCCTGAGTGGTCCATTTCGGCCTTCCCCTCAAGGAGGAGGCGGGACAGCTCAGCCAGGACCCTCGAGATGGGAAGCCCCGTAGATCGCGAAATCTCTTCCGGAAGGCAGGGTCCCCGGGAAAGAAGGGCGGGAACGGGGTCTGGCGACGTTCCCTGTTTTCCGGAGGAGAGGGAAAGGTCAAGGTTCAGGGCCCGAATCACATCGGAGGCTCCGCAAACGGGGGCCGCGCCCTCCCTGATCAGATTGATCGGCCCCTCGGAAAGAGGGCTGTCTGCTCGTCCCGGGACCGCCATAACTTCCCTT
>JAFGWO010000013.1 GCA_016937135.1 Pseudomonadota bacterium | reverse complement strand
AGCGCAGGATCAGGGAAGAGAGGAAATGGCTGTATCCGAGGATGACCATGAGGGAACGGATGCCGGCCGGGTCTTCCAGGAGGGAATAGAAATTGGGGTCCTGGACGGAAGTGAGGACCCTGGCCATGCGATTGAGGGCTGCTCTGGGATCGGCCGTGCGAAGGGATGAGGTCACCACCCTGCGCGTGAAGTCCCGGTTAAGGCCAAGGTCGGCCGCCCCGCCCGCGAGAACGCCGAGGAGATCCTCCAGACCGGCCGGGTCGGCCAGTCGGCCGCTCTGCCTGATCAGCCTGCCCAGCCTGGAAAGATCGGAAGGCACGGCATCACCTCAAAAGGGAGGCGATGGCTGCCGGATAGGGAGGCTTGAGGATTCCTTTCTCGGTGGCAATGGCGCTCACCAGGGAGGCCGGGGTCACGTCAAAGGCAACGTTGAGAGCCGGCATCCCTTCCGGCGCCCACGTCACCCCCTTGAAACCGGTAACCTCTCCGGGATCTCTGGTTTCGAGGGGGATCTCCTCCCCCGAGGCGATGCCGGGATCGAAGGTTGAGAGGGGAGCGGCCACGACGAAAGGAACGCCGTGCCGGTCCGCCAGCACTGAGAGGGGATAGGTCCCGATCTTGTTGGCCACGTCGCCGTTAGACGCGATTCGGTCGGCTCCAACAACGATAAAATCCACCTTTCCGGAAGCGATAAGGGACCCGGCGGTACTGTCGGTGATCAGGGTGGCGGGGATCGCCTCCCGAAGAAGCTCCCACGCGGTGAGCCGGGCCCCCTGGAAAACCGGGCGGGTCTCATCCACCCAGACCATCCGTATCTTTCCCTGGCGGTGGGCGGAACGGATGACCCCGAGGGCCGTGCCGTAGCCGGCCGTTGCGAGACCCCCCGCATTGCAGTGGGTCAGAACCCTCGCCCCTTCAGGAACAAGTCCGGCGCCGTGATCCCCGATGGACCGGCAGGCGGCCAGGTCCTCCTCGTAGATCTTTATAGCTTCCGTCTCCAGGATCATCGGGATTTTATCGGGGTCCGGGCATGCGGCGAGGAGGCCTTCCATTCGCCTGATAGCCCAGAAGAGGTTCACGGCGGTGGGCCGGGTCGCACGGAATTCGGCCATCGCCCCGCGGATGCAGGCCTCGGAATGCAGGGGTTGCTCCCCTGCGCAGCCCAGGGCGGCAAGGACAACCCCGAAGGCGGCAGCGCATCCGATGGCGGGGGCGCCCCGCACGACGAGGTCCCGGATCGCGGCAGCCACTTCGGCGGGATCCTGGTACTCCCGGAAGACCTCCTCACCGGGAAGAAGGGTCTGATCCAGGAGGATCAGCCTTTTCCTCCTGGGGTCCCACTTTATGGGTCTGATTTCCGTAACGGTTTTCATGCCAGAATCCTTTTAGGAACAGGGGGTGGCTTCCTCCTTCCTCCTTCCTCCTTCATCCTTCACCCTTCCCCCCCTTCGACAAGCTCAGGGCCTTCGGCTTCTGCTCTTCTCATTCCCCCTTCAGCTTTTTTATCAGGATCTCGTTGACAAGGCGGGGATTGGCCCTTCCTCTGGTGGCTTTCATCACCTGGCCGACAAAATATCCCAGGACCTTTTCCTGTCCGTCCCTGTACTGTTCTACCTGCTGGGGGTTCGCTTCAAGGATCGCCTTTATCTCCTCCTCGATCGCCCCCTCGTCGGAGACCTGGGCAAGGCCCTTTTCCCTGACGATGGCATCGGGATCCTTTCCTGTGAGAAACACCTCTTCAAAGACCTGCTTGGCTCCCGAAACCGAGACCGTTGAAGCGTCCACCATGCGGATGATCCCTGCCACCTGTTCCGGGGAGATCCTGGCAGTTTCCATCCCCTTGTCCTTGAGGAGCCGCGTGTACTCCCCCATCACCCAGTTGCTAACCTTTTTGGGCTCGACGCCATGGGCGAGGATATCCTCGAAAAACCGGGCCGTGCCGGGCTCTCCGGTCAACACCTCTGCGTCATACTCCGGAAGACCCAGATCCTGCACATATCGGGCGATCTTTTCACTTCGAAGTTCAGGGATTTCGGCCCCGATCCTGTCCACCCATTCCGGGTCGATGCGGATAGGCACGAGATCCGGCTCCGGGAAATACCGGTAATCGTGGGCCTCCTCCTTGCCCCGCATGGACGCCGTCACCCCCTTCGCCGAATCGAAAAGCCTGGTCTCCTGAATGATCCTTCCCCCGTCCTCGAGGACCTCTGTCTGCCTCTGGATCTCGTATTCAAGGGCCTGGGCAAGGTACCGGAAGGAGTTCATGTTCTTGATCTCCGTCCGGGTCCCGAAGGTTTCCGATCCCGCGGGCATGATGGAGATGTTGGCGTCGCACCGCAGACTCCCTTCCTCCATGTTCCCGTCGCAGATCCCGAGGTAGACGACGATGTCGCGCAGGGTCTGCATGTAGGCCCTGGCCTCCTCCGGGGAGCGGATGTCAGGTTCGCTGACGATCTCCATCAGGGGGACCCCGGCCCGGTTCAGGTCCACCAGGCTCGCGGCCCCTCCCCCGCCTTCATGGACCAGCTTGCCCGCGTCTTCCTCCATATGGATGCGGGTGATCCGGATTTTTCTCGCTCCCCCCTGCACAGGGATTTCCACCCAGCCTTCCTCGCAGATGGGCCGCTCATACTGACTGATCTGATACCCCTTCGGGAGGTCGGGATAGAAATAGTTTTTCCTCGCAAAGACGCTTTCGGCGGCGATGCGGCAATGGGTGGCAAGACCCATCATCAGGGTGTAGTCCACAACCCTTTTGTTCAGGACAGGCAGCACCCCGGGCATCCCCAGACACACCGGGCAGGTGTTGACGTTGGGTTCCTGACCGAAGCGGGTGCTGCAGCCGCAGAAGATCTTGCTGTCTGTCTGCAGCTGGGCGTGGACCTCCAGACCGATAACCGCGGTGTATTCCATCTTTTTCTCCGAAAAAAACATCGCGTTAAACTTGATGACTTTTAAAAAAAATATCGACGCGCCCCGCGTGGGGCGCCCGGATCAAGGACTCGGGTTGTAAGTCCTTGATCCGTGAGGAAAGGGAAAACGACGCTTTTCCCTTTCCGGGAAGCGAAAAGTCCCGGATTGGACTTTTTGCGACCCTATAAAACCTTACAATTAGGAAACTCCCCTCTTTCCCCTTCGTAGGCGTAGGCGGCGTTGAGCAGGACTTCCTCCCTGAAAGCGGGGCCGATGAGCTGGACGCCGACGGGAAGGTTACCGGGGGTGAGGCCGCAGGGCAATGAGACAGCGGCCAACCCGGCGATGTTTACCGGGATGGTGAACATATCGCACATGTACATTCGCAGCGGGTCCTCCACCCGGTCCCCCAGGGGAAATGCCGGGGTTGGGGACGCGGGGGACAGCAACAGGTCCACTTTCGAAAAAACCTCCTCGAATTCCCGGCGGATGAGGGTGCGCACCCTCTGCGCCTTGCCGTAATAGGCGTCGTAATATCCCGCCGACAAGGCAAAAGTCCCGAGCATGATCCTTCTTTTGACCTCCGGGCCGAACCCCTTGCTTCGCGTCTGCCGGTACATCTCAAGGAGCCCCCCCTGGTCGGAAAGGCGCACCCCGTATTTCACGCCATCGTAGCGGGCGAGGTTGGAAGAGGCTTCGGCCGGGGCGATGATGTAGTAGGTAGCGACGGCGTATCTGGTGCTCGGCAGGCTCACGGAAACGAGGCTTGCCCCCCTTTTTTCCAGCGCCTCGGCCGCTTTCCTCACGGGGGCTTCCACTTCCGGGTCGAGGCCTTCCGGGAAGTACTCCACGGGAAGCCCGATCTTCATCCCGCTGATGTCCCCTGTGAGCAGGGAGGGGTAATCGGGGACGGGCACCCTTGCCGACGTGCTGTCCGCGGGATCATGGCCGGCAATCGCCTTTAACATGATGGCGCAGTCCCGCACGTCCCGGGTCAATGGGCCGACCTGATCGAGGGAAGAGGCAAAAGCGATGACCCCGTAGCGGCTGACCCTCCCGTAGGTGGGCTTTAATCCCACTACCCCGCAGTGCGAGGCGGGCTGCCGGATGGACCCTCCGGTGTCGGTGCCGAGGGTGGCGATGGCCTCGCCCGCGGCAACCGCGGCGGCCGAGCCCCCCGAGGAACCGCCGGGCACGCGGGCCTTGTCCCAGGGATTGAGGGTGGGGAAAAAACCCGAGTTCTCGTTGGAGGACCCCATGGCAAACTCATCCATGTTCAGTTTCCCCGTGATGACCGCCCCGGCCTTTTTAAGGCGGCTCACGGGGGTACCGTCATAGGGAGGCACGAAATTTTCCAGGATCCTTGAACCCGCGGTTGTCCTTACCCCCTCGGTCAGAAAAATGTCCTTTATTCCCAGAGGGATCCCGTCCAGGGGACTGGAAACATCCCCTTTACGGAAACGCTCGTCTGATTGACCGGCCGCTTCGAGGGCCGCCTCCCGGGTAACGGTGAGATAGCAGCGGACTTTGCCGTCAACCTCACTGATGCGGTCCAGAACGCTTTGGGTGATCATGGTGGATGTCACGGTCCCTTCCCGCAGTTTTTCGTGAAGGGAATGGATGGTTTCGGAATACAGGGGCATGAATGAAGTCTCCAAAAATTAACAGAAGGAAGAAGGAGGAAGGAAGGAAGATACTATTCCTCTTCATCCTGCCAGCTTGCTCCCCCTACGGCATTTTTCCTGTTGATTATTGACCTTCGATCCCGCCATCGGCGGGACTCAGGGCAGACTCAGAACTCGGAACTGTTTTTCCCTTCTCCTTCTTCCTTCCTCCTTCTCTCTTCTTATTCTATGACCTTCGGCACCTTGAAGGCCGTCCCTTCCCTGTCCGGGGCGTTGGCAAGCCCCTTTTCCACGGGAAGGGAGGATCTGGCCTCATCTTCCCTCATGACGTTGAAAATTTCCTGGACATGGGACGTGGGGGGAATGCCGGAAAGGTCCAGCCCATCGAGGAGCCCGATGTAGCCAAGGATATCCCCGAGCTGGCTTTCCATTTTCAGGGCCTCTTCAGGCCCGAGCTCCAGCCGGGCGAGGTCGGCCACGTGCCGCACGATTTCTCTGGTGATCTTCAATTGGACCCTCCCTGGGGCAATTTTCCATCTATTCAGTATCTAGGCCCTGGCACGGTTTTCTCACTTCCCCCTGCCTGCCTGCCGCCGGGGCGAGAACCTGTTTACCACATCCTTGCCACACAGTCCATTTGAGGGCAAGGGACAGGGCTCCAGGACCCTTGACCGCGGTGAAGACCGAAAAATCCCGCCAGGGCCCCGAAGTCGTTATAGCTATTGATAATTAAATTATTTTCACTATCTTTGACAGGGTCGCGAAAAGTCCAATGCGGGACTTTTCGCTT
>JAFGWO010000130.1 GCA_016937135.1 Pseudomonadota bacterium | reverse complement strand
GGTGGCAAAGGCGCCCAAGGTGAGGTGTCCCATCCCGAAAGCCATTCCGAGGCCCGCGACAGCCCAGAGACCGGCTGCGGTGGTCAATCCCCTGACATTGACCCCTTCCTTGATGATTACACCGGCCCCGAGAAACCCGATCCCGGTGATGATCTGGGCCGCCGTCCGGGATGGATCGAGGCGCAGGACCTCGTTTCCCGCCATCTCCGCGTATTTCAGGTAAAAGGCTTCGGAGATGATCATCATGGTGCAGGCGCCCACTGAGACCAGGATGTTGGTCCGCAGCCCCGCCGGACGCCCGTGTTTTTCCCTTTCAAGACCCACCAGCCCCCCCGCTATGGCAGCCAGGATCAGCTTCACCAGAAGGGAGAGTTCATAGCTGTCCAGGATCGTGTCGCCAAGAAACATGGGTTGTCCCCTAATGGAAAGGAAAGGGCCGTATTTTACTCATGCGGAGAGGGACTGGGTCTTCATGAGTTTTCTCCCCAGAAGGGAAGCGGCGATTACCAGGGTGGAAGAAAAGAATATCATTATGATCCCGAGGGCGGAGAGGCGTCCCCAGAGGCCATCCTCGGCGAATCTGAGGATCTGGACGGCAAGGACCTCCGAACCGGGCCTGGAGAGCACCACTGAAAGGGTCAGTTCCCTCACGAACATGGTGGCCATGAGGATCCACGCCGAGATGATGCCCGGGATCAGGAGGGGAATGACGATCCGACGCATGGTCTGGAACGGGCCGGCACCGCAGACCCGCGAGGATTCCTCGAGGTGGCTGTGGATCTGGACGAACGCGCTGGATAGAGGCCGGATGCCGTAGGGCAGATAGGTCGCGATGTATCCGATAAGGAGAGCCCACAGGGTCCCGTAAAGGGGAGTGTGGACGAAGAACCACATGAACCCCACGCCGATGACGATCCCCGGGAAAGAGAAGGACAGGAAGCTCAGGGATTCCAGGATGCCGGACGCAGTGGTCCTCATCTTGACAATGACATAGGAAACGAAGATGGAAAGGATCACGCCCAGGGTGGCCCCCGCCAGCCCCAGGGTCAGGCTGTTTTTCAGAGCGAGGAGGGAAATCGGGTCCTTGAGCACCCCCACCCAGTTTTTGAAGCTTATCAGGGAAAAAGCCCTTGCGCTCGGCGCCATGACGTAGGGCAGGAGCGAAGTATAGAACAGCACCACGACCGGCAGGACGATGAGGATGAAAGACAGGAATCCTACAATCCCGAAAAGGGGGATCCTGGCGGATTTGAGGTCCAGAAGGGTCGGTTTGTACCCCCTGCTGGAGATGGTGACGTATCGGCTGCTCTCAGCGGTCAGGTAGCGGTAAAGGTAGATCAACACAATGGAGGCCGCGAGGGCGCTCATGCCTATGGCGGCCGCTTTTCCGTAATCCGTCGCGAATCCCGTGGAAATGGTCCGGTAGATGTGGGTGGCGAGGACGTATTTCCTTCCCGGCATCCCGATAACCGAGGGGACGGCGAAGGAGGCCAGGCTCCTGACGATGACCAGGATGCCGGAGGCCAGGATCGCCGGTCGCAGCACGGGAAGGGTCACCCGGGTCAGGGTCCTGAAAAAGGAGGCCCCGCACACCTTGGAAGATTCCTCCAGGGAGACATCAAAGGATCCCATGGCCGGCGCGATGATGAGATAGGCGATAGGCAGGTCAAGGAGCCCCTCCACCAGGATCATCCCCGGCAGGGTGTAGATGTTCAGCAGCGCATCCTCCAGGCCGAAGGCCTGCATGAGGAGGCGGTTCAGGATCCCGTTGCTCGGGTTCAGAAGGAGCACCCAGCTCACCGCGAAGAGGATGTGGGGGATCATCATCGGGATGATGGTAATGACCCCGAACAGGAATTTGAACGGGATGTTGGTCCTTGTGTTCATGTAGGCCAGGAACAGGGCCAGGAGGGTGGCCACGACGGCTGACCCGAGGGTGAAGATCAAGGTGTTGAGAAGGATCTCAGCGAAGTCCGGGTCGGTGTAGGCGCTGATGTATTTTTCGAGAGTGAAGGTGCCGAACGCCCCGAGCCCCTGGGAAAAGCTTCCCAGGAACAGCATAAGCACCGGGCAGATCGTCAGGAATCCGACGATGAGGATGAGGGTCAATGTCAGGGAAGGTTTCCGGATCATGAAAGCTCCAACCGGGAAACAGTTAAGAGTTCAAGGTTCAGAGTTCAAAGTCCAAAGGGTTCCCGGTTTGGCCGGTGCTGTACACCCTCCCGGCGGGATCGGGAATCCAGACTGAAAATGCGGCAGACCACAGAGCCGCATTTTCAGTTCGGAAGCAGGAAGCAGTGGTCCGGGTCGAAGGACACATAAATTGTGTCCCCTTCGTTGATGTCTTCCGTCGGGGGGATCGTGGTGGTCAACACGGTTTCCCTGATTCTGATCTCCCCCTCATAGGCCTCGCCGACGAATATAAGGGCCTGGACTTTTCCCTTGAATACGTTTCTGTTGTTGCCGCTGTCCTTCTGGGCGAGCTTCATGAACTCCGGGCGCACGCACAGAAAGGCTTCGGAGCCGGGCTGTATCTGCTGGCTGTTGAGGCCCACGATGGGGCCCATGTCCGTGTCGATGACCGCGTGGTCGCCCTCCTCGGTCGCGATCCTGCCTTTGATGAGATTAGCTCGCCCGATGAAGTCAGCGACAAACCGATGGTCGGAATTAAAATAGATCTTCCTGGGATTTCCCGTTTCCACGATGGCTCCCGCTTTCATCACCGCGATCAGGTCGGAAAGGGCAAGGGCTTCGATGCGGTCGTGTGTCACGTAAACCGCAGTGATCTGCAGCTCGCTGAGGAACCGGCGAAGTTCCTTCCTCGTTTCCTCACGAAGCTTCGCGTCCAGATTGCTGAGAGGTTCGTCGAAAAGGATCACCTTGGGCTCCGCCACGAGGGCGCGGGCCAGAGCCACCCGCTGCTGCTGCCCCCCGCTGAGCTTGGTGGCCGGACGTTTTTCGAACCCTTCCAGCTGGACGAATTTGAGGACCTTCGTTACCCTTTCCCTTATCTCGGCGGCGGGCGTCTTCCGGTTCTGGAGGGGGTAGGCGACGTTGTTGAAGACGTTCATGTGGGGCCAGATGGCATAAGTCTGGAACACCATCCCCAGACCCCGCTCCTCGGGGGGGACGAATATTCCCTTTTCCCTCGACCACACCAGATCCCCGCCGATGGAGATCTCCCCGGAATCCGGTGTTTCCAGGCCCACGATGC
>JAFGWO010000129.1 GCA_016937135.1 Pseudomonadota bacterium | reverse complement strand
TTAAATACATAGGGCAGATGATCTCGAAGAACACCCTGGCCATGGGTGGGGAGGAAAGCGCCGGGATGTCCATCCGGGGACACGTTCCCGAAAAGGACGGGATCCTCGCCTGCCTCCTCGTGGCCGAGATGATCGCCGCGACCGGGAAACCCCTCTCTGTCCTTCAGGGGGACCTGGAGGAAAAGTACGGCCCCCGCCTTTCCACCAGGGTCAATATCCATCTCACAGACCGCCTTGTCCAAAGACTCCGCTCCATCCTCCAGTCCCCGCCCCGGGAAGTGGGGGCTCTCCGATCCGACGACGTCATCATGACGGACGGCACGAAATGGGTGTTCCCGGGAGGCGATTGGGTTTTGCTGCGGTTGTCCGGAACCGAGCCGGTAGCCCGTCTATATGTGGAAGCCTCCTGTGAGGATTCTCTTTCGAGCCTGGAATCCGGTTTCAGGGAGTGGATCGGGGCCGATGATGGCGCGGGGGACCAAACCCTGTGAAGGCCGGAGGACCTTGAATGGCGCTTTTGTTCCGGAAAAGCAGGACGGTTCTGATCCTGGCTGTGGTTTTTGCGCTGTTTCTGGGGTACAGCCTTTTCGAGGAGAAAGGGTTTATCCGCCTTCACCAGATAATGCAGGAGCGTGACAGCCTCCTTGAGAGGGTCCATGGTCTGAGGGAGGAGAATGCCCTTCTGGCTGAAAGGATCAGGCTTCTGGGTGAGGATGCCGGTACTTTGGAGGCTCTCGCGAGGGTGGAACTGGGATTGGTCAAGCCCGGGGAAATCATCTACATCCTCCCGGAAGATCCGGGGAGCATCCCCTGAGGAAAAGCGTG
The DNA here is from genome assembly GCA_016937135.1 of Pseudomonadota bacterium. Lineage (GTDB taxonomy): Bacteria > BMS3Abin14 > BMS3Abin14 > BMS3Abin14 > BMS3Abin14 > JAFGWO01. Next base: position 8,957 of record JAFGWO010000129.1, on the reverse strand, counting down.
CTTTCTCCAACGCAGATCCGGCGCCTGACCGTTGCCGCTCCGGTTTTCCTTTGCCTGACCGTGGGGGTGCCTCCCGGGTTTCTGCGCCCGCCGTCGAGCGTTTTGTTGGCGGCCTTGCAGTATCTGCTGGCTGTATCCGGTCTGTACCTCGCCGTCTCGGCCCGTGGAGGGGAAAAGGGGAGCCGGGGCATCCGAAGGCTGCATTCCATTCCAGGCCATCTGGTCCTTTTCTCGGCCGCGGGAATCCTGGTCGGCCACGTATACCCCCATTGGCCCCTGGTTCCCATCCTTTTCCTGATCCTTTTCCCCGTTTCGGTCTTTGCCCGCCGCCCGGGGTTTTTCTGGGTCCCCGCCGCGGTCCTCACAGTCGCCGCCGCGGGGAGGTATCTTTTCCTCGGGGAAACCGGTCTTTTCCACTGGTCGGGAGCCTTCCTCCTTTTTTCCGCCCTGCTCGGGATGATCATGGCGAAGGACCAGGAAACCATCATCCGGACGAGGACGAACCTGAAACGGATCGAGACCGACGCGCGGGAAACCATGGACCGCGTCCGGCGTGAGGGCCTTGCCGAAGAGGGAAAAAGGATACGGGGGGAAGACGCCGCAAAGGCGGTGACCCAGGAGGAAAAGGCCCTTTTAAACGAGCTCCTGAAATGGGGCTGCCGTTCTTTCGGGGCCCGGAACGGGATTATCCTTGTCCCCCATGAATCAAATTCCTTCAGGGTTTGGGCGGCGGTCGAAAGACGCGCCAGGATCATAAATGAAGACATCCCCTCCGAGAAGGGTTTCATCCATCTGGCCCGGGAGCGGGGGGGTGTTCTGTATCTTTCCGACGCAAGGTCCGCGGCGCCTTCCCTGGGGTTGTACCCCGAAGGGACGGTGGTGGGATCGCTTCTGGCCAAGGTGGTCTATGATGCCCGCTGGGCTCGGGACCTTTCCGATGGAACGGGCAGCGGGAAAATCTCGTGCGTCCTCTATTTCGACAGCGACGCGCCCGACGCCTTTGCGGGGGAGAGTGTTGTTTCAAGGCAGCTGGAGGAGTTCGGTTCGCTGGTGGGACAGATCAGGGAGGTTTTCGGGACCCTTCAGAGGATCATGAAGGATATCTCCGGGAAATACGCCATCAACAGGTACGCGAGGGATCTGACCCTCTACATGAACCCGGCGAAAATCATAGAGAAAGCCCTGGAAACAGTACAGGAAACCATCCCCGAGTGCGACGGGGCGCTGGTCCTCCTTGAATCGGGTAATGGCCTCGTCATCGGGAACAAGGTGGGTGAATCGGTCAGGGACCTGGAATTTGTCAGGATAACATCCGAGGAACCGAGCCAGATCGGGCTTTTGCTAAGGGGTTTCATGGAAAAGGAAGGTGGCCTGGGGGCTGAAAGCACCCGTTCGGGCATCGTCATCAGCCAGGAAAAAACCAGGTCCTCCCCATTGTTTCTGCGGGGTGAGAAACTGGGGAAAGCCATGTCCTTTGCCGCTATCCCCAGTTCGGTTCTGGCCGAGGATGGCCGCACGATCCTGAAAGCGGTGATCGTAGTCCTTTCCCGGAAGAAGAAGAGCTTCAGTTCCGAAGAAGTCGAGGATCTTCGAACCCTTGCGCGAATGATGGCCCCCGCCCTCGATAATGCCCAGAACCACCTGAAGGTTGATGAGCTTTCCCGCACGGACGGTTTGACGGGGCTCCTTAACCTGAGGGCGTTCCTTATCATCCTGGAGGGGAAGATGACGAGGATAAGAAGGGGTTACGATGCGGGTCTGGCGGTCATAATGGTGGATGGAGACCATTTCAAGATGGTCAACGATACCCACGGGCACCCGGTCGGGGACGAAGTCCTGGTGGAGCTTGCCCGGCGCCTCAAAACGCCCCTGAGAAAGGGGGATGCGGTGGCGAGGTACGGCGGAGAGGAGTTCACCATTGCCCTGGACGAAGTGAATGAAAAGATCACCCGCAAGATCGCCGAAAAGATCCGCAGGGATATCGAAAGCCGGCCATTTAAAACCGCAGCGGGTCCGCTGACTTTTACCGCAAGCTTCGGATTCTGCGTGATCAAGGACGGAAGCTCCCTCACCCGGGAGGAATTTCTCGCCAGGGCCGACAGGGCATTGTATCATGCGAAAGAGACGGGCCGGAACCGGGTCGTAGGGTTCTCGGAGATCGAAAAGGACAGGTCTTCCCAGGGGAAGATTTTAAACAGCCGGATCCCTGTGGAGCCCAGAGAGGAGAAACGATGGTAAAGGTGGCCGGAATCCAGTTCTCCACCAAGGGGGATGTCGCGTCGAACCTGGACAAGATTCTGGAACTTGCGGCCCTCGCCGCTGAAAAAGGGGCCGATCTGGTGGCCTTCCCCGAACTGTGCACGACCCGCTGGTTTCCGGGAAGGACGAGACAGGCCAATTTCGAATTGGCCGAACCCATACCGGGTCCGAGCACGGACCGCCTGGCCCGATTCGCCGCGGACCACAGCACGGTTGTGGTTTTGCCGCTTTTCGAGGATGCCGGGAAGGGCCGGTTTTTCAACAGCGCCGCCGTCATCGATGGGGATGGCAGCCTGGCAGGGGTCTACAGGAAGGTCCATATCCCCAATGTCATGGGATGGCATGAGAAATTTTATTTTCTGCCGGGGGATCTCGGATTCCCTGTTTTCGAGACCCGGATCGGAAAGGTGGGGGTACAGATCAGCTGGGATATCTATTTCCCGGAGGCATCCAGGATCCTGGCCCTTCAGGGCGCCCGGCTTGTTGTGGTCCCGACGTCCAACGCCTATTACAATCATGAACGCTGGGAACGGATGATGGCGGGCAACGCCCTTGCCAACGGGGTCTTTTTTTTGAGGGTGAACAGGGTTGGCCGCGAGGAGAAGCAGGCCTTTTACGGAAAGACCTTCTGCATGAACCCCCACGGGGAGCTGATTCAGAAGGCCGCGGGGTTGAGGGATTCGGTCCACATTTCCGTCATCGATCTGGACGATGTCCTGCGGACGAGAGAGGAGTGGGCCTTTTTCAGGGATCGCCGGGAGGACCAGTATGACGGCATCAGGGAACGGCTTCCGGGGGCCGACAGCCTGGGTCTGCCATCGGGACTTTATTCAGGGAGGGTGATGGATGGATAAGATTCGGGTCAATTATCGTCCCCGGTTTCTGGTCCGGGCCCTGATGATCCTTGCGGCATCGGCGGTCCTTTTCCTGGGGGGGTGCAGGTCGATCAACCCCTTTCCTGTTTTCGGGGTGGGTGCGACAACCCAGGAAGCCAGGATTGCCAGACTGATGGAATGGCATTCCGGCCGGGTGGAGGTATACAAGGATTTCAGGACCGTTTTCACCGCCCGGGCCGTTTATATCTCCGATGAAACCCGGTCTCTGGTAGTGGACTGGGAGGCAAGGTCCCGCCTATTGAATCCCGATGAGAAACAGGCCCTTCTGGAGGATACCTTCGCAGGATCGAAGGACTCGGTCCAGATCCTCCTCGGCTTCTACACCCCGGACTATGCCCTCAACAATCTGGAGACGAAGGACAGCCCGTGGGTCCTGTACCTCGAGAGGCCCGATGGAAGCGTAAGGAGGGCTGCCTGTAAAAGCGTGCGGGAGGAGGAGGTCAAGATCTTCATGCAGTTCCTGAACTGGGACCTCTCCTGGTCGCGTTTGTATCTGCTTTGCTTCCCGGGTGAGCCGGAAGCCTTTTCGGGCGAGGGGGGGCAGATCGATCTGGTAATCTCCGGCCCGAAAGGGGTAGGGAAGATCCCCCTGCGGACAGTCCCTCCCCCGCCCTGACGATGGTCATCCTTGCGGCGGACACATCCACCGGCTTCGGGAGCGTTGCGATCAGGGGTCCTGGCGGAGATATCCTCCTGGTTTCCATGGAAGGGGAAAAACCTCACAGCGAGACGCTGCTGCCTTCCATCGACAAGGCCCTTTCCCTTGCCGGTTTGACTCGCCGGGAGGTGCGGGCGCTGGCGGCAGGGACGGGTCCGGGGAACTTCACCGGTCTTCGGGTGGGCCTTTCCACCTTCAAGGGATGGGCTCTGGCTTTGGGCCTTCCCATCCTGCCGGTCCCCTCACACGCCGCCGCGGCCTATTTCTCCCTGGGGGAGGGGAAAGAGGTCCTGGTCCTCACCGACGCGAGGAAAGGCGAGGTCTTCGCCTCCCGTTTCCGGGGGCTCGATGAAAACGGTATCCCGTCAAAACAGGGGGAAACAGTTCTTCTTCCCCTTGAAGAGGCGGTTTCCTGGGCATCCTCCTCCCCTTCCGGACCTGCCAAAATCCTCGGAACCGCTGTCCCCCTCCTCATGGAGAGGGAAGGGGCGGGGTGGATTGGGGAAAACGATCTCTCTCCCCTGGATCCCCTGGCGCCCGGCGTCCTTTGCATCGGGGAAATCCTGTTGTCCCTCGGACGCTCGGTCGGGCCCGAATCCCTTGTGCCTGAATATGTCCGGCCTCCCGATGCCCGACCTCCGGGATCTTCGGGAATCATGACCCCATGACTGCCGGCCCCATGCAATCCGTGAAGCCGCGTTACACCATTCGGCCTCTCTCCCGGGATGATCTTGACGAGGTCCTTCTCATTGAGATGGCCTCCTTTTCCCACCCGTGGTTAAGGGAGATGTTCGAGGCAGAACTGGATATGGGGGAGATGTCCATGTGCTTTGCGGCCTTTCCCGCCTCCGAAACCGGCCGGGGGGGCGGGAATAACGCCGGGATCTGCGGCTATCTGATGTCATGGCTGGTGGCGGACGAGCTGCACATCAACAACCTTGCGGTGGCCCCCGGTCAGCGAAGATCCGGCGCGGCAAAAGAGCTTCTCTCCCATGCGCTTAAAGAGGCCGCCAGAAAAGGCGCGGTGTGGTGCCAATTGGAGGCTCGCGCCTCCAATGCCCCTGCAAGGAGGCTTTATGAGAAGTTCGGTTTCGTCGGTATCGGGATCCGCGGGAATTACTATCAGGATGGTGAGGACGCTGTGGTGATGGGAAAAACCTTGTGAACGGGTAACGGCCGGAAAGGCGCGAGGAACCGGGGAAAGAGGAAGGGAGAAGGAAGAAGGAAGAAGGAAGAAGGAAGAAGGAAGAAGGGAGCCAAGGCCTGAGGCGTAAAGCGCCCGGGAGTTACAGATAAATTGCCTCTCGGGAAGATAGGACAGGCTGGATTATGGACGGGAGATTTCTCTCTGAACTCTGGACTCTGAACTGGAAAAAGGCCGGGCTTTGTCCATCCTTTTTCCTTTGTGCCCGTCATCCCCTTTACAAAGAAAATTCTATGGATTAATATTTTTAGCCTTCGCGGGCATAACTCAGCTGGTAGAGTGTCAGCTTCCCAAGCTGAAAGTCGCGGGTTCGAATCCCGTTGCCCGCTCCATCGCTTTTCGGCCGCCGGTACGGCGGCTTTTTATGTTTGCTCATCCAGGAGGCAAAAGTCCTGTTCCCTTTCGAGAGCGGGGAATGGCCTGTTGCGGGTTTTATCCTCCGATGATAACTATTGGCAAAAGGGAGAGGAACAGGGGAAGAAATGGACGGACTGGTCGACCTTCACACCCATTCCCTTCCCGGAGTGGACGACGGATCCGAGAACCTGGAGGAATCCATCCAGATGCTCGCGGGACTCAGGGAACGGGGGTTCACCCGGATATTCCTTACACCCCACCACCGGCTGGATACCTGGAAGGGGATCGCGACCGAGGTCGTCCTCTCGGGGGTAAAGACCCTGCAGGCCGCCGCCTCGCAGCGCGGGCTGGATGTGCGCCTTTACCCGGGGGTTGAGTATGATCTTGACGAAAATCTGGACAGTCGGGTGCTAGACAGGCCGGGCAAAGGAGGCTATGTCCTTGTGGACATGGGGTTCTGGGACGTCCCCGAGGACCTGGAAGGTCTTCTGGCCCGCGTCCGGGAGGCGGCCGACGTAAAGATCCTTCTGGCCCATCCGGAGAGGAACCGGAGGCTGTGTCAGAAACCGGACCTGATCGATTCCCTGATCCGGTCGGGTGTGCTCCTGACCGGAAATCTCGGGAGCCTTGCCGGATACTATGGAAAGCAGATCCGCAAGGATAGCCGCTGGCTCCTCAAGGAGGGGAAATACTGGGCCATGGCCTCCGATCTGCATTCTCCGGAGATGCTGCCGTGGATCGGGAGCGGACTGGATGACCTGGAGAAGCTCGGTGGCAGGCAGAAATTCCGGGAGTTGTTGTGCGACCATCCCGTTGAAGTGGCCGGATCGATTTCGGAGGGGAATCCTTGAAAGACAATCTCACTGCCATCGTAAGGCGGGCCCTTGAGATCATGGTTTCGGAAGGGAGGCTTCCCGGTCCGGTCCCGATTCCCAGAATAGAGGTCACGCGCGACCGGAAGTTCGGGGATTACGCCACTGGTATCGCCATGATCATGGGGAAGGAGACAGGGGTCCCTCCCAGGGAACTCGCAGGGGAGATCGCCGGGGTGATCCGCGCCGCCGATCGGGAAAGGGAAGTGGATGATGTTTCCGTAGCCGGTCCGGGGTTCATCAATATGACCATGAGCCAGGGCTTCTGGAACCGGATCCTGAAAAGCGTTCTCCAGGAAAAGGGGGATTTCCTGAGAACGGGTGTCGGGGCCGGCAAAAGGGTCCAGGTCGAATTCGTCAGCGCCAATCCCACAGGCCCCCTGCACGTCGGTCACGGAAGGGGCGCCGCCCTCGGGGATGCCTTGGCCAGCATCCTGGAATGCTGCGGCTACGAGGTCGAACGGGAATATTACATAAACGACGCCGGAAACCAGATCCAGACCCTTGGGCGCTCCGTCTTCGCCCGTTATCTCCAGGCCTTCGGAAAGGACGTTCCCTTTCCGGAAGAGGGGTACCGCGGCGATTACATCGGGGAGATCGCCCGGGAAATAAAAGAACGGGAGAAAGACCGTTATCTCGGGATGGACGAGGATAGGGCCGTGAGCGAAATCGCCGACCTGGCCTCGCGAACCATTCTGGAGGACATCCGTTCGGACCTGGAAGAGTTTGGCGTCCGGTTTGACCGGTGGTTTTCGGAGAGCAAACTCCTGGAAGCAGGGAGGGTCCGGGAAACCCTGGATGATCTCGAAAAGAGGGGGTTTATCTTCCGCCTCGACGGGGCTGTCTGGTTCCATTCGACGCAGAAGGGGGACGACAAGGACCGCGTCATGGTCAAGAGCGACGGGTCCCTCACTTATTTCGCCTCGGATGTAGCCTACCACCGGGATAAATTCGAAAGAGGGTTCGACAAGGTGGTGGATATCTGGGGAGCAGACCATCACGGATACGTGCCCCGGATGAAAGCCGCCGTCGAGGCCCTCGGCCGGGACAGGGATGACCTGACGATCCTCCTCCTTCAGCTGGTCAATCTTCTTCGTAAGGGGAAACCGGTTGCCATGAGCACGAGGGCGGGGGAATTCGTGACCTTGCGGGAAGTCCGTGAAGAAGTCGGCCGCGACGCGGCCCGGTTCATCTTCCTGACACGGAAGGCTGACAGCAAACTGGATTTCGATCTCGATCTGGCGAAGGAACGGAGCAACGACAACCCCGTCTATTACGTCCAGTATGCCCACGCCAGGATTTGCAGCATCCTGCGAAATGCCGCCGAGAAGGGAGTTGCCATCCCGCTTCCCGGGGAAGTGGATCCCTCCCTTCTGGTCCTTCCGGAGGAAAGGGAGCTGATCCGTTCCATGGCGGCCCTTCCCGAGGTTGTGGAAACGGCGGCCCTGGCCATGGAGCCCCATCGGGTGACCATCTGGCTGCGGGATATCTCAACAATCCTGCACAGTTATTATTTTCGGCATCGCGTCCTCTCCGAAGATCCCGCCCTCACGAATGCGAGGATAGCCCTGGTTGTGGCCGTCAGATTCCTTCTTTCGGAGGCCCTTTCCCTCCTTGGTGTCTCCGCTCCCGAGAGGATGTGATCTTGGCTCGCGGTTCCGTGGGACCCAGGGAGTTCGTTCGTTTTACCCCTGGTCAGTTCAGTGTCCTGATGGCGATTGTGGTCCTTCTCATGGCCGGGGCCGGGGCGGCGGGATATCTTTACGGGATCAAGGAGGCCGGTCGGGAATTCGCCGGGGTTCTGACCGACACGGGGCAGATCGGCGCGGAACCTTCAGGCGCTTTCACGGACACCGCTGCGGAAAAACCCTCCCCGGTGACGTTCTACACCGCTCTGACACAGCAAAAGGAAGGTATCCCTTCTTCCCCCTCGCCCCCTGCGCCCAAACCGTCCCCACCTGCTCCTGGAGAGAAGACGGCCCAAAAGGCCCCTCCGCCACTCAAGGATGGCGGCGTGTTCCTCCAGATCGCATCCTACCGGAGCCGCGAGGCCGCCGACAGCATGCTGCATGACCTTATGGAGGAAGGGTACCGGGGCGCCGTCGAATCGGCCGACCTTGGTGAGCGGGGAACCTGGTTTCGGGTGAAAATTGGTCCTTTCCGGGATGAAGCGGGTGCGGAGAAGGTGAAGGAAACGTTGAAAAAGGAGAGGGATCTGAAAGGGTTCATCGTACGATAGGGAAAGGGAAAAACCTGGTTTCCCCTTTCCTCACGGATCCACAACTCACCATTCAAGTCGTGGATCCGGGCGGCCCGCGAGAGGCGCGTTGATGGTTTTTCTCGAAGCTGTCTTGGTTGACAGGGTCGCCAAAAGTCCATGCGGGACTTTTCGCTTCCCGGAAAGGGAAAAACGTCGTTTTCCCTTTCCTCACGGATCCACAACTCACCATTCAAGTCGTGGATCCGGGCGGCCCGCACCCGGGCCGCTACGATGGCTTTTCGCGAAGCCATCAATCCTTGATCCTCGACCCTCCCTGTTCATAAACACGATTTCCCTTATAGTTTTCCTGAGACTCTTGACAGAACTTGTTGAAATAACTTATTTTAATCTCCCCAACTCTCGGAGATTGTCATGTTAAGGGCTATGAGCGAGCTGGAAAACGCTGTCAACGAACTTCTCGGCAGGTGCGGGCAGAGAGAAGGCGCTCCGT
>JAFGWO010000128.1 GCA_016937135.1 Pseudomonadota bacterium | reverse complement strand
TGACATGACGACCGATCATGTATCCGGGCGGCCCTTACCCGGGCCGCGGTACATAGGGTCGCAAAAAGTCCATGCGGGACTTTTTGCGAAGCCATCAACTTTGTTGCCTCCCCGGGTCTGGAAGAATGTCGTGTGATCCACCTTCTAGCAAAATCCCTTGAAGGAAATTCGAAGAGGATGTGAAAGATTGTGAAGGTCCGCCTTCCCTCCTCCCCTTTCAATGCAGGAAAAATGTCCGTTTCGGCAAACTCCCCGGGGAAGAACCGGAATGGCTGCGGCCGGCTATTTTTCCGGGGCAGTATTCGATTCGGGGCCGTGCCGATAGACGATGACCTGGACTTTCTCCAGGGTCACGAGCCCCTCTGTGATCATTTTCTCGAGTTCCGGCAAAAATGCGTCCATGCGGTCTTTCCGGTCCACGATCTCAATGATGACGGGCAGGTCCTCGGAGAGCCTGAGGACTTTTGATGTGTGGATGCGGCTGTGGGCGCCGAACCCCAGAAATCCGCGCAGAACGGTGGCGCCCGCCATGCCCCTTTCACGCGCCCGCCTCACAATTGTCTCCACGAGAGGCTTCCCCTCATGCTTGTCGCTTTCGCCGATGAAGATTCGAAGCAGATAGGACTCGGATTCGAGTTTCATTTCATGGACCTCCTTAAGCCAGGCGGCCGATTATCATCCCCGCGAACAGGGCCAGAATGCCCATCCCGAACTGGGCAAAGAGATTTGCTGCTGCAAGGAGCCATTCGGCGCTGCGCATCAGCTGGCCTGTTTCCAGGATGAAAGCCGAAAAGGTGGTGAAGGCGCCCATGAAGCCCATCAGAATGATGACCCGGGTCTCCCCGGGGACGGGCCAGCGGCTTTCGAACAATGTCCAGAGGACCCCGGCGAAAAAACACCCGGTCAAATTGACGATAAGGGTCCCCCATGGGAATGAGCTCCCGAGGATCCTGTGGGAAAGACCTGCCAACCCGTATCTCGAGAGGGTTCCGAGGGCTCCTGCGAGGGCGATCAGAAGAATTTTGCGTTCCACAACTGCGGTTCCTTTCCGATCAGAATAGATCCCGGTTACTTCCTGCGTGCGGATTTGTCACCCTCTTTATTGACGAATCAAGGACTTGCGGCGACGGTCCTCGATTCGGGCGCCCTGCGCGGGGCGCGTCGATGACTTTTTGCGAAGTCATCTTTATTGCATCACTAAACCCGGCAAGTATAGCTTTTTAAAGGCGCCGCGCAAGGGCAGGAGGGACGGATGGATTAAACCGGCTTGTATCGAGACCCTGGGGTCCGGTTGCAGGTCATCCCGGCTCAGGGTACACTCAAATATAATCCATTGAGAAAGGCTGGTGGGCACAGATTGAGAAAAAGACTGGTCATTGTCGATCCGGAACGGTGCGTGGGATGCCAATGCTGCATGTTCGCCTGTTCGAGGAGGCTCAATAAGCCGGGGCTGGCGCAGTCTTCCATCGCGGTCCGGTCCAATGGCGGGATGGAACGAGGCTTCGTGGTGATCGTCTGCCGGGTCTGCCAGGACCCCCCTTGCGCCCGGGCCTGTCCCACCGGAGCCCTTGTGGTCCAAAAGGGGGGCGGGGTCCGCCTGATGGAGGATAAGTGCATCGGATGCGGGGCCTGCGCCGAGGCCTGCATTGTGGGCGCGGCCTTTTTGGACAGCGAAACGAACAAGCCGATGATCTGCGTCCAGTGTGGTTTCTGCGTCGACTTTTGTCCCCACGGGGTCCTGGCCCTCAAAGAGGTAATTGATAACGATGCTCAAGGATGATCCCCTGCACAACGTCCTTTATGTGGACCTTTCCCGCAAGCGTTTTCACGTGGAGGCAAGGCCCGATCTTTTCGATCGCTATATAGGCGGCGCCGGAGTCTCGACCCAGCTCCTTCTGGAAAACTGCCCCGAGGGGTGCGACCCCCTCGGACCTGAAAACCCCGTCATTCTGGCTGTGGGGCCCCTGACCGGTCTTTTCCCCCTGGCTTCCAAAACGGTGGCGATGTTCAAGTCCCCCCACACCGGCAACCTCGGTGAAAGCCACTGCGGCGGGAGGAGCGCCGTGGCAATACGCATGGCGGGCTACGGGGCCATCGTCATCAATGGGGCCAGCGAACTGCCGATATATCTTGTCGTTAACGGCGACCGGGTCTTTTTCCGGGATGCGTCGACCTTGTGGGGGATGGGGAACAGCCTTACCGTCGGAAGGATCATCCGGGAGAGGGAATCCCAGCCCGGCCTCAGGACGATCATGCGCATCGGGAGGGCGGGGGAACAAAAGGTCTCCTATGCCTGCGTGTCCGTCGAGACCTACCGGCACTTCGGAAGGCTGGGGCTCGGGGCAGTCCTCGGAAGCAAGAAATTAAAGGCCATCGTCATTTCGGGCAAGCGGTCCCTGCCCGTTGCCGATTCAAAGGAATATCGGAAGCTCTACAAGGATGTGTTCAAGTCCGCCACTTCCGGGGCGACCCAGAAGTACCACAACCTCGGAACCCCTCAGAACATCCTGCCGTTAAACAAGCTCGGGGGTTTCCCCACGAGGAATCTCCAGGAGGCCCGGTTTGAGGAGGCGGACAGGATCTCGGGGGAAGCCTTTGCCGAAGGGTATCTCGGAAGGAGGCTTGCCTGTTCCCACTGTCCGGTTGCCTGCATCCATATTGCGGCCCTCAGGGAACCCCATGAATCGGAGCCCTTCTTTTACAAGACTTCCATGATTTCCTATGATTACGAGCCCATCTACGCCCTGGGAGGGATGATAGGGGTCGGTGATCCGGAGGGGCTTTTGCGGCTCCTCGACCGGGTCGAGGTCCTCGGGCTCGACGCCATAAGCACGGGGCCCGTGCTCTCCTGGGCTACGGAGGCTTTTGCCAGAGGACTCATCACCGAAAAGGATACCGATGGCCTGCGTCTGGAATTCGGGGACTGGAAGACTTATCTGGAAGCCATCAACAGGATCGTGGAACAGCCCACAGAACTTTACTCAGCTCTCGCACGCGGGGTGGAGCACGCGTCTTCTGTCTACGGCGGGGAGGATTTCGCCCTGGCCCTGGGCGGCAACGAGCTGACGGGGTATCATACCGGGCCCGCGGCGCATGTCGGCCATCTGGTGGGGGCAAGGCACGGGCATCTGGACAACGCCGGATACAGCATTGACCAGAAAGTCCTCGTGGAGAAAAAACTGACGCCGGAGGAACTGGGGGACGCTCTGGTGAAGGAGGAAAGCTGGCGTCAGGTCCTCTCCTCCCTGGTCATCTGCTTTTTCGCCCGTGAGGTCTTCGATATGGAAACCGTGGTGGCGTGCCTTCGGTCGGCAGGCCTCAAATTCGACCCTTCCGCCCTGAACGAAATAGGAACGAGCATCCACAGGGAAAAATTCCGGTTTAAATACCGGGAAGGGTTTTCCTTTGATTCCCTGCGGATCCCCCGAAGGATCTTCGAGACAAAGAGCCCGGTTCCCTATCTTTCCGAGGAGTACATGAGGGCCGCCATCGCCCACGTGAAAAAGAAGCTGAGCTGAAAAACGGTAACCTGTAAAGCAAGTCCAGAGTCCAGAGTCCAGAGTTCAGGGTTCAGAGAAGCCGTAAACTGAACGAGGGGACGACGAGATGAAAAAAAGACCAGACCAGACGACGTCCCCAGTCGCTATCGCTTGACGACCCTCCGATTTGACGGGTTAAATGACCTTTCAAAAGTTTCTTCCAACAGAAAAGGTTTGCCTTTTTCCCGGTCGTTCGCCCCTTCGCCCCGTCGTACCCTCGTAACGTTGTCTATGCACTCGCGCCCCTACGCCCCTACGCCCCCACCAAATTACAAGTTTTGTTCCTTCTCCCCCTTCGACGGGCTCAGGGCCTTCGGCTTCTCCCTTCTGCTCTTTCAGTCCTTCCGGCCTAGTGTCTTTTCCACGTTCTTTAATTCCCTCATGATGGGGATCTTCTGGGGGCACAGGGTTTCGCACCGGCCGCACTCGACGCAGTTAAAGGCCCTCTCCCCGGGAGGGATGATGTGGTTGTAGATCATCGCGCTGAGCTCTTCCTCGTCGAACATGAACCGGTTGTTGTAAAGGGAAAGGTTCCAGGGGATATTGACCCCGCTGGGGCAGGGAAGGCAGTATCCGCAGCCGGTGCAGCCGACCTTTGATCTCGAGAGGTAGATTTCCCGGACGCGCCGGATGATGTCCTTATCCTCTTCCCGGAGAATGCCCGCACCAGCCTCCCCGGCGATCCGGATGTTCTCTTCAAGCTGGTCTATGGAACTCATCCCCGAAAGGGCCATGCAGACCTGGGGCTGATCCCAGAGCCAGAGGAAGGCCCATTGGACAGGGCTCCTCCTGGTGGTGGTTTTTGCCCATTCCTCCAGGACCGCCGGGGGCACCCTCCCGGCCAGCTTCCCGCCCCTCAGTGGTTCCATGACCATGACCCCGATCCCCTTTTCGGAGGCGTATTCGAGTCCGGCCCTCCCGGCCTGGAATTCCACATCCAGATAGTTGTACTGGATCAGGCAGACATCCCAGGGGGCATAGTCCACGATCTCCCGGAAAACCTCTGGCCGGTCATGGAAGGAAAATCCGTGGTGCCGGATCCGGCCGTCGGCTCTTGCACGCTCCAGAAAGTCCATAACTCCCAGATCCCGCACCTTTTCCCAGTGCTTGCCCGACAGGCCGTGGAGGAGGTAGACATCCAGATAGTCGGTGTTTAAACGGTTGAGCTGTTCATCGAGGATGCGGTCGAAATCATCCGGGGACTCGACCATCCATACGGGGAGTTTGCTGGCGATAAGAACCTTTTCCCTGATGGATCTTAAAGCCCTTCCAAGGAACACTTCGCTTTGTCCGGTGTGATATCGGTAAGCCGTGTCGAAGTAGTTTATCCCTTTATCAAAAGCGTAACGGATCATCTGGCCGGCTTTTTCCTCGTCAATGAACTTTTCCGGATTCAGGGTGTCATAGGGGTTGTCTGATCCCCCGAGGATAGGGAGGCGCATGCAGCCGAAGCCGAGGACGGAAACTTTTTCGCCCGTCTTTCCAAGCTCCCGGTATTTCAAGGTATTTCTCCTTTACCTCCGGCAAACGGGAAGGCCCGGTTCTGATTGCCGGCCAATATGGGGAAATGGGTTTTAAGGCCAGAGCAGGACAGGGAAAAACCGGAAACGGGGGATTCAGGCCCCGTTTCCCGCGAGCATCTCATCGGGCATGGAGGCGAAAATCTTCTCTAACGCTTCTTTTTGCTCCTTCAGTTCGGCGAGGAAGACCTGGCGTCTGTCTTCCACAAATTCCTTGGCCAGACTACGGTAATACTCGATGCCCTTTGAGAGGTTCTCCCTGAATTCATGATAGTATTTCGGTCCGTTGGTTGTCACTCCAAGGGTGAATTTTTCCGCCTCTTCCTTGAGATGATCCACATAAAGGGAGAGTTCCCGGAGGAACATTTGCGGCCTGTCTGACCTCGCGAGGAGGGACAACCGCCCGTAAATGTGATCCACCATTTCCTCGAGGGATGCGATCCGGTTGAAATTGACGATGCCGGGACCGCAACAGATGGCCGGATTGGCCGTTTTATCGATGCCGTATTTGAGCCTGGCGCCCCCGGAAAGATCGTGGCAGATGCACGATTTGGCAAGGATGTCCTTGCGGAGCCATTCCTTTCGCGCTTCAGGGATGTCCTCTTTCTCGAGCTGGCTCAGTTTCTGCGAGATATAATTCCTTGTCGAAATGCATTCAGGTGTTGAGGTGAATTCCCTGTCGAATATTTTGGCGTGGCCTTTGGGGCACGGGCTTCCGGGCCGGCCTTCCTCGATGAGCTTTCTCCGGTTCATCTCGCTCCCGGAATTCCTGAGGTTCCAGAAGGGCACCTTCAAGGGGGAGGCCGCGCTCAGGAAAATGTCATCGGGACCGGCCTCGCACAGTTTCTGAAGATGTTCCTCGTCCACATTCGTGACCTCTGGGACCAGAAGGAAAGGGGTGCCCCATCCCGCGCTGTCCAGATGATAGTATTTCAGCAGAAATTCATGTTCTTCCGCCGTCCCGATACCCCCGGACGCGGTGATGCGTATCTCCGGCGGGGTTCCCTGATCGACGCGGTTTGCGGCCCGAAGGGCCTTGGAGAAGACCTCATAGGTCTGTTCGATGAGCTGCTCCCTTTTGGAGCGGAATTCATCCAGGATCGGTCCCAGGAGATGGCCCGGCGTCGGGAAGGCGTGGCCGCCGCAGTTAAGCCCTGATTCGACCCGGTATTCGGAGACCCAGAGACCTTTTTTCGCCAGAAATTTGCCCTGAATCTCGGCTGAGCGAAAATCGCTGACTTTCAAGGTGATTTTCTTTTTTATCAAACCCGAGGCGTCGGGGAAAAAATCATCGAAATTAGCCGTGTAGGTGTAAAGGGCGGGGTTCAAGCCTGCCGAGAAAACAGTCGAGGAACGGACGGTGCTTTTCGCGAAGCCCTTAAGCGCAGACCTGGCATCGGAATATTCCGGGGGCAGGGCCTCTCCGTTTTTATAAACGGTCCGGTCCACCTTGGTCATGATGTTGACGTCGATGGATCCAGGGACGATCATCCCCCGGAGTTTTTCCTGCATCCGGGTTTTCTCTTCCGGGTCCGGGGTCCTGACCATCTCATCGTAAAGACTCTTAAGCGGTCCTTCCGGAAGAAGCCGGAAATACCGGGTGATCTCACTGCCCTTTTCAAAGGGGGAATTCTTGAGCGCCTCTACCTGTCCGGCGACCAGCCTGTCGACCAGGTCCAGATAGGCGGTAATGCGGCGTGCCCGGGCGTCTTCCTCTCCCCTGGCGATCTCCTGGTAAGGCTCCCCTGCCTCCTGGCAGTGGTAGCGGCGCATCTGTTCGATGAAAGTGTCGTCTACCAGGGAAACCACTGAGGATACCCCGTACCGCGCGACCTTCAGGGGGGTGTCTATGGTGAATCCGATACCCATTACCGGAATAAAGAAGGTGTGCGGTTTCATCATTTCTTTTCCCCGGGTTCCCTTTCCTCACTGATCAATGACTTACGATGCGAGTCCTTGATCCGGGCGCCCCACGCGGGGCGCGTTGATGACTTTTCGCAAAGTCATCAATATTAAACGAACGCCATAAAAAAACGTATTGTTTCCCATACCATAAAAATGACAGCAGGCGCAATCGCCGGTCCCGTTAAAGATCCTGTCCCGGGCCCGGAATATGGGTTTGATGGCGCTCCTAAAGGGAGAGCCGCCGCGCGCGCCGAAGG
>JAFGWO010000127.1 GCA_016937135.1 Pseudomonadota bacterium | reverse complement strand
TTATTCCCATGCCCCTATCCCGGGGGTATCCATCCGGAAGTCCGTGGCCGAGAGGATCCTGGAAAAGGGCGGTGCCAGGATACGCCTTTCGATCCGCTCACGGCGAAGGACCATCCGGTGCCGGAACCTTATCGCAGGAAGGGGGCCGAGGAAAGGGGACCACGTCATCCTGACGGCCCACCACGACAGCAGGCCGTTTACTCCGGGCGCGAGCGATGATGCCTCGGGGGTCGCGGTGATGCTTGCCTTCATAAAAAACTGCTTCGATGCGGAATCGACCTTTCCCGTCCGTTACCTTTTTGCCGACTGCGAAGAGGAAGGATGTCAGGGAGCGGAGGTTTATGCCGAACAGGTCTACCGGGCCAACCTCATGAAAGAGATAAGGGGCGTGGTCAATCTTGACGCGGTCGGATGGCCCAACCTCTGCCTCATCGTAAGGGATCGGGGGGCCATCATGGACGAGGGGCTTACCCGTCTGGCGGCGGAGGCTCTGGGCGAAAAAGGGTACAAGGCGGAACAGGTGAGGTCCCGGACGGGGAAGAGCAACCACACCCCGTTTGCCGTGCGGGGCGTCCCCTCCCTTTGGTACTCCGATTATCCCAATTACATCAGGCATTCCGTCATCGACAATGCCTTCAATATCGATTATCCGACCATGGAGCTTGTCGCCGGGTCCCTGCGGACAGTATTTCAGCGTTTCGGGCAGGGGGGGTCATGAAAAGGTTCCTGAGCCCCCATTTCCAGAGATTGCTCCTGCGGGTGCTCTTTGCCATTCTGGTCCTTCTCTGGGCGTCCATTGGAAAGCTCCAGGCCGTGGGCGCCACTTCCGCCGCCGTTCTCATCGCCGTTTTTCTCGGGTACAGCGTTCTCGTCTTCCTGGCTGAAAGGATCTGGAGGGTTGATCGGTCGGAAATCCCCCTTTCCGGGTATCTGGACATGGTTTTCATCGGGGTGCTCATCGCCTTTTCAGGGGGGGCTCAAAGCGAATTCCATCTTCTGCTGTATTTTGTCGTTGCCCTGAGAGCCCCCTACAGGTCCTGGGGACAGACCCTCCTCGTGCCTGGGGTCTGCACCCTGATCTACCTGGGAGCCGTTGGCCATGTGGGGAGGGAATACCACTGGTTTGAACTGGTTGTGAGGATCGGCCTCCTCTGGTTCCTCGCCGTGGTCCTCCGTCTGACGGGAATGAGGTCCGTCAGGGAGCAGGAGCGTTCCAGGAAAATGACCCGGGAGCTCTCCGTCACCCACGACGAGGTGCGGCGCTACACCGCGGCTCTGGAAAAGACAAATGCCGAAAAGGAAACCCGCCTGACGGAAATAACCATCCTGCACCGTTTTGTCACGCAGGCCCGCGGCCTCAAGGAGTTCGACCAGATCTATGATGCCATGCTGCCCTACGTGCGGTCGATCTGCGAACTCCCCTGGATCTATCTCCTCCATTCACCTGTTTCCGAAGGCAAGGTGCCCATCGTCCGCATCCTGGGGGAGCCGCCAAAAGAGATCACCGATTGGGTCCGCGAGAACGGAATGATGGAAGGGGGCGATGATTCCTACCGTACCAAGGAGGAATTTGAGGGCATAGGGGAGGTGGATTTCCGGATCTTCTCCCGGTGCACCCGCGAGCACTCCCCCGTCAGCCTGGTCCTTTGTTATCCGGCGGGAAAGTGGGTGATCCTTGAGGGCCACATAAAACTCTTTTCGTCCCTCATGGATTCCCTTGAAATGGAGCTGGAACTCGTAAGGCTCCGGAAGGATCTAGGGCAGACCAACTTCCGTCTCGAGGAAAGCAACCGGCACCTCCTCCGGCTGCAGGAACTCCAGAAGACCCTCACCACGGCCTTCCTTTCCGATGAGAACATCTCGGGCGTCCTCCACGACGCCCATCAGATAATGGCAAGGGAACTGTTCGAGCTTGATCGTCTTAACCTGTTCCTTCCGGATCATGAAAAAGGGATGCTGCAGTGCCGGACCTCCGTGGGTATAGGGGATGAGCCATTGGAGGATATCGCCGTACCTGTGGACGAAAGGGGAGGGGCGCTGGCCCTGGCCTTCAGGACCGGGAGGACCATATTTTTTGAAGGGAAGGGAGATGTCCCGCAGGAATACCGCCTCGCGGAGCCCTATAACAGGATCGCGGCCATAAGATCGAGGATCTTTGTCATCGTTCCCCTGATCGATTACGCCGGAAATGTGCTCGGGGTTATCGGCGCCGACCGCAAACATACCCAGCGGCCCATTCCCCCCGAAACCGTGACGGTGCTGGAATATTTCGCCCACCACATTGCCATGGTCCTTTCCGTCCAGAAGCTCAAGACCGGGGCGATGGTTTGAGCACGCCCCTTTCCCCGAATGAAAGGTTCCGCCGGCTGTTCCTTTTAAAGAACATCGACGAGCGGCTCGCCAAAAACGGCAAGCCTTACCTTTCCCTCGTCCTCGGCACCCCCGAGGGGGATTTTGAGGGGCGTTTCTGGGATATGGACGCGAAATCCCTCCCAGGCCTCGTCGAGGGCGATCCCGTCACGGTCACCGGTATGGCCCAACTCTATCAGGACCGGATTCAGCTTGTCGCCGACGGGATTGAGAAGGTGGAATCCTTTGTGGATCCCAGGGAGATCTACCCTTCCTCGCCCCTTTCCGAGCAGGAGCTGATGGCGGATTTCCAGGCCGTTACGGAAGGGATCAGGGGGGATGAACTCAGGTCTGTGATAGGGCAGATGAGAAAAGACGAAAAGATCTTTGATGCCTTTTTCAGGGCGCCGGCCGCGAGGGCCATGCATCACGCTTACATCGGCGGGCTGGCTCAGCACAGCCTCGATGTCTGCCGCAAGGCCCTGGCCCTCGGGGAGATCTCGCCGGGGCTGGACCGGGATCTGCTGACGGCCGGGGCTCTTCTTCATGACATCGGAAAGATAAGGGAATACGAGGTTGCCGGAGATTTCCGGTATTCCCTGGACGGCAAGTTCATCGGCCATATCGTGCGGGGCGCGGCCATTGTGGAAGGGTGGATAAGGGAGATTCCGGGTTTCCCGGAAAGGCTCGGCCTCGAGCTGCTGCATATCATCCTCTCCCATCACGGCCAGCTGGAACTGGGCTCCCCCAAACTCCCCGCCACCCCCGAGGCGCTGCTGATCCATTATTGCGACGACCTCGACGCCAAGCTGGAAATGATCCACTCCACGGCCCTTCAGACCAGGGGTCCGGAGGCCTTTGTGAAAGGGCTGAGAAGGACTTTTCAGTTCAGGGGGGAAGGCGAGGGCGGGAAAAACGTCCAACGTCCGCCAGGGGAAAAACAGTCCAAAGACCAGAGACCAGAGTCCAGAGTCCAGGGTCCAGAGCATAGGGTCCAGGGTCCAGGGTCCGGGGATCGGAATCCGGGGATGGATGGAAGGTCTTCCGGGTCAAAAGC
>JAFGWO010000126.1 GCA_016937135.1 Pseudomonadota bacterium | reverse complement strand
GGGACGCTTGAGGCGGTTGATCCCGAAAACCCAGTAGGACAGGGCTCCCGCAAAGGGGATGAAAATGCTGATGGCCATCCACATCGCCGCGGCCCTGGGATCCCGTTTCCTGAGAGCCGCGCGACCGGCGGCGGCGGCGGAGACGGGGAGCCAGAGGATGACCGCGAGGAAAAGAAGGAATTTCATGAGGGCGATATTACATCAGATCATGGCCGGAAGTAAGTCGGAGGGGACGGGGTTCAGGGAGGTGTCTTGCGCAATACCCGCACACGGTCTTTTTGGCGATTTTTTGGCATTTTTTCTTTTTTTCTGCTATCAGGTTTGTTAAAATAGGTTTTGAGCACGATCCGATCAAGGTCAGACGAAAGAGCAGTCTTTCGCGGCCCCTGAAAAAAAGGAGGAACCCATGCGTTTTTTCCCCGCTTTGCTGATGGTCCTGCTTCTCATCCTCGTCCCCACAGGGGCGGCGGGGGAAGGGTGGAGTCTGTATCTTGGCCTTCAAACGGTAAGCTTCGGTTCCGACCTCGGTGATTATTACGATATCCCGGCCGGGGCGGGTCCGGCACTCACTATCGGGATCCCTCCCCTGATGGGTCTTCTTTTTGATTTTAATTTCGGCATGCGGAATACGTCCGACGAGACGACCAGGGAGGATGTGGAGTACAGGTGGATGGAATTCGGGCCGCGGTTTCCCTTCGGCAGGGACGGGGCGAGGATCCAGCCTGAATTTTTCGCCGGCGCCGGGATCTACGACCTGAAGATCGGTGACGTGGATCTGGATACAGGCGGAGGGGTTTTCGCCGGTTTTGGCGTCGAGGATTTTATCTCCGACAAGGTTTCCGGGCGATTCCGGGTCAAGGCGGTGTATTGGGAGAGTGAGACCTACAACACCAACGCCCCCTCCCTGAATTTTTCCCTCATGTACGGTTATCACTTTTAGGGATTCTTGATATCACGCAGGAAAAAGGGCCCCTCAGGGGCCCTTTTTTGATGTTTTAAATGGATCGGCGCGACGTTTTTTCCGGCCGGGCAATTTCCGGATCAGCTCCTAGATCAGAAGACTGACGAGACACAGGGCCGCGATGATGATCAGGATGGGGTCCAGTTCACGGACTTTTCCCACGAGGATCTTGATGAGGGCAAAGGCGATGAATCCGAAAACCAGGCCCTGGGCGATGGAATAAGTCAGGGGCATGAGGACAAGGGTCAGAAAGGCGGGGACCCCTTCCTCGAAATCGTAAAAATTGATCTGCCCGATCCCTCTCATCATGAAGATACCCACGATGATGAGGGCGGGAGCCGTTGCATAGGCCTGGACCGCTCCTATCACCGGGGTAAAGAAAGCTGCCAGGAGGAAGAGGACGCCCGTGGTGACGGCCGTCATCCCGCTTCGTCCTCCCTCCGCGACACCCGCCGCGGATTCGATATAGGAGGTGGTGGTGCTCGTTCCCATCAGGGCGCCGAAGACCGTGGCGGTGGCGTCAGCGGAAAGCATCTTCGGAAGGTCGTGGATATCCCCGTCCTTTTCCAGGCCCGCTTCCCGGCAGACCGCCAGGAGGGTCCCGAGGCTGTCGAAAAGGTCCACGAACATGAAAGAGAAGATGCTGGCCCAGAGGGAAATCTTGAGGGCCCCCAGAATATCCAGCTTGAAGGCCACCGGGGCCATGCTCGGTGGGGTCGAGATCACACCCGAGGGAAAGGGGGAAAAACCGAAGATCATCCCCACCAGGGCCGTGCCGAGGATCCCGATGAGGATGGATCCCTTGATCTTCCGGATCTCCAGAATGACGATAAGAAGGAGGCCCAGAAGCCCGAGGAGGACCGTCCTGGTCAGGTTCCCCAGGCCGACAAGGGTCGCGTCGTTTTTGACGATGAGCCCCAGACCCTGCATGCCGATAAAGGCGATGAAAAGGCCTATCCCCACCGACGTCGCGACGCGGATGCTTTGCGGAATGGCCTTGACGATCCGCTCCCGTATCCCCAGGAAGGTGAGGATGACGAAGATAACCCCCGAGATGAAAACAACCCCGAGGGCCTCCTGCCAGGATATGGAGCCCCCGCTGCCCAGGACGAGGCTGAAAGCGAAGAAGGCGTTCAGTCCCATGCCCGGGGCCATCATGATGGGGGCGTTGGCCCAGATCCCCATGAGGATGGAGGCGACCCCCGCGACGACGCAGGTCACGGTGATGAGGGCGCCCTTGTCCATCCCGGTCGCGGACAGGATGTTGGGGTTGACGAATACGATGTAGGCCGCTGTGAGGAAGGTCGTTAACCCGGCGATGAGTTCGGTGCGTACATTGGTCCCGCGCTCAGACAGCTTGAAAAAGCTTTCCAGCATTTTTCCCCTCCTTTCATTCCGTTGAAAGGTTTGCCCTGCGGCCTGTTTAGCACAACTGTACGTCCGGGCGCAATGAGCGTCCTGAAACCTGTGTCAAAGCCATGTATAATGGAATAAAGAAAAAAGAGGATCGGCTGCCGGTTTAGGAATTTTTGGGCCTGTATCGGGCCAATAGGCGGTCTTGTGGTCAAACATTTTGTGCGGAGGTGATCAGATGTTCGTTTCACAGTTACAGAAAAGGTTCTGCGGCCTGGTTTTC
>JAFGWO010000125.1 GCA_016937135.1 Pseudomonadota bacterium | reverse complement strand
GTCTGGCCGAAAGGGTCATGAACATTCTCCGGCCCAAGGGGCTTTCCGCACCCTTCCTTCCCGAACTTGCCGAGGAACTGAAGGCATCCCCGGCGGAGCTGAAATCGGTTCTGTCCCTCATGGCCGAGAAGGGGGATCTTGTCCGGATCAAGGATGACTTTTTCATCAGTCAGGCCTCCTGCAGATCCCTTCTGGACGCAGTCGGGGGGTTCTTCGAATCCCGAAAGGAGATGGCGCTTCCGGATTTCAGGGAGATAACCGGGGCCACCCGGAAATGGATGATCCCCCTCCTGGAATACCTCGACCGGAAGCAGATCACTATGAGAAAGGGGGACGTCCGCATCCGGAGAGGACAGGGTCCGGCGGGTAATTAGGCGATGATAACGGCTTTAAAGGCTCGAGAGATCATTTTGGAAAATGTCCGCCTCCTTGGCACCGAAAAGGTTTTCCTGAGCGAGGCCTCGGGGCGTGTCCTTTCGGAGCCATTTTTCGCCCGGAGGGATGTCCCGCCCCTGGATAATTCGGCCATGGACGGTTTCGCCCTGAATTCAGGGGACACCTCCGGCGCTTCCGAAAAAAGTCCCGCGGCCCTCAGGATCGTGAGGACCATAGGCGCCGGGGACAGGGCCGGCCAACCTCTTGGAAATCGGGAGGCCGTCCGCATTATGACGGGGGCTCCGGTTCCCGACGGAGCCGACACGGTGATCCCGGTCGAGGATGCGGTCGTCGAGGACGGATTTCTCATCTGCGGCAGCATCCGGAAAGGGAACCACATCAGGCTCGCGGGAGAGGACATCCGCTCCGGTGAAGAGATCCTGCCGACAGGCAGGGTCCTGCGGGCCGCTGATGTGGGTCTTGTCGCCTCCCAGGGCATCAGCCAGGTAAGGGTCCGCATGCGGGCGGGAGTGGCCATCCTTGGGACCGGCGACGAGGTCGTCAGTCTTGGGGAAAATCCCGGGGAAGGTCAGATCTACGGCAGCAACAGCCATGCCCTCTTCTGCCTCGTGCGGGAGTGCGGCGGGGTCGCCAGGCATCTCGGAATAGCGCGGGATGACCCGCGGGATGTGGCCGAAAAGGTGGAAGAGGGGCTGCTGTCCGACGTCCTGATCACCTCGGGGGGTGTTTCCATGGGTGATTTTGATTACCTCAAGGGGGTCTTTAGTGAACTGGGTGTAAATATCCTGTTCCAGGAGGTTGCCCAGAAGCCCGGAAAGCCCATGGTCTTCGGGGTGAGGGACGGGAAACCGGTTTTCGGCCTTCCGGGAAACCCCGTTTCCGCGACCCTGGGTTTCGAGCTTTACGTCCGTCCCGCCCTCTTCAGGATGATGGGTCATGAGAGGCTCTTCCGTCCTTTAATTACCGCCGTCCTTGACGAAGATATCCGGAAAAAGCCAGGGAGGCGGAATTTCCTGAGGGGCGTCGTCCATCGCAGGGAAGACGGCGAATTTCATGTGGCCACGACGGGGGATCAGGGTTCCGGGATCCTCAGGTCCATGTCCCGGGCCAACGGGATCATCATCCTGCCGGAGCAGTCGGAAGGGGGGAAAGCGGGGGATGAAGTCGAGGTCTACCTGATCGACAGCGAGGACGCGTTGTACGGGGAAGGGGAGCATCCTGAGCCCAAAGCCCAAAGCCCAAAGCCCAAAGAATAAAGACCAAAGGCCAAAGGTTGAAGAATAGAGCCCGAAGAGTGCCGCCCGGAACCCCAAATCCAGAAAGTAAGGGCAGGGAAAAAGAAAAGGGTAAATCAGGGAAGGGAAAAACCGGAAGGCTCGGGGCAAAGTGCGCAGGTGCGGGAAAAACGCTGCCCCTTTTTCAATAACCCGGAGTTGTTCTTTATTCATGTCGGTTCCCGAAAAAATCAGATCCGAGGTCCAGAGCCTGCGCCGGGAGATTGAGCGGCACAACCACCTGTATTACGTTCTGGACAAGCCCGAAATCACGGATGAACAATACGACCGTCTTTTCAGGCGCCTTCAGGATCTCGAGGAGCGACACCCCGAACTGCGGGCTCCCGATTCTCCCACCGCTCGGGTGGGGGGACCTCCGGCCGGGCAGTTCACCCCCGTACGCCATTCCATCCCCATGCTGTCTCTGGCCAACGCCATGGACGAGGAGGAAATGGTTCAGTTCGACGCCAGGGTGAAGAGGCTCCTGGGGAGGGAGGCCGCCGTCGCCTATCTGGCTGAACCCAAGCTGGACGGCCTGAGCGTGGAACTGGTCTATGAAGGGGGCGTCCTTGTCAGGGGGTCCACCCGGGGGGACGGGATAACCGGCGAGGATGTGACGGCGAACCTGAAGACGGTCAGATCCATCCCCTTGAAGCTGAAGGCCCGAAAAGGGGTCGGGCCCCCTGCCCGGATCGAGGTCCGGGGAGAGATTTTCATGGCCAGAAAGGATTTTGGGGATCTTAACCGCAGCCGGGAGGGGCAGGGGCAAGTGCCTTTCGCTAACCCCAGGAACGCCGCCGCGGGAAGCCTGCGCCAGCTGGACCCGGCGATCACCGCCGCCCGCCCCCTGGACGGTTATTTTTACGGGGTCGGGGAGGTGGAAGGGTCCATACCCGGGACCCAGGGCGAGCTTCTGGTTTTCCTGGAGGACCTTGGCCTGAAGGTCAACCAGGAGCGTCGGCGGTGCAGGGACCTCCCGGAGGCCCTGGAATATTTTGGCCGCCTCGCCTCCCTTCGGACGGATCTCCCCTACGAGATCGACGGCATGGTGCTCAAGGTGGATCGTTTTGATCTCAGGGAGATTCTGGGCGCTACCTCCAGGAGCCCCAGGTGGGCCATCGCCTATAAATTCCAGGCTGAACGGGCCACGACCGTGATCCTGGACATCGCTGCACAGGTCGGCCGCACCGGCAAGATCACCCCGGTGGCCGTCCTCGAGCCGGTAAGGGTCGGCGGGGTAACCGTGTCCCGGGCGACCCTCCACAACCAGGACGAGGTGGACCGGAAGGACATCCGCGCAGGGGATACAGTCATCGTCCAGAGGGCAGGGGATGTCATCCCTGAGATCGTTGAGGTCAGGACGGATTCCAGAAAACCTGGCGCGGCCCCCTGGAGGATGCCCGATGCCTGCCCCGCGTGCGGCTCGCGGGTTGTCAGGGTGGAAGGGGAGGCCGCCCACCGATGCGTCAACATGGGGTGCCCCGCCCAGGTGAGGGAGCGGATTTTCCACTTCGCCTCGCGCCATGCCATGGACATTGACGGCCTGGGAAGAAAAACGGTGTCCCAGCTGGTGGACCGGGGGTGGGTGGAGACCCCGGCGGATCTTTACTTCCTGACGAAGGAACGGATCCTCGACCTCGATCTTTTCGCTGAAAAATCCGGGGACAACCTGTTGGAGGCCATCGAAAATTCCAGGAAGACCACCTGGCCGCGCCTTCTCTATGCTTTGGGTATCCCTCTCGTTGGCTCCCATATCGCGGGGATCCTGGCAAGACGGTTTCCCTCTCCTGAAGATCTGAAAAAGGCGTCTTTGGAAGATCTGACCGGGACGGAAGGGATCGGTCCGGGGATTGCCCAGTCCGTGAGGGCGTTTTTCCAGGAGGAAAAAAATCTCCGGATTCTTGATCGTCTCGAAAAGGCCGGGGTTCTTCCCGAAGCCGTTAATGGTCCTGCGAGGCAGGATCTGGCCGGAAAAACCTTTGTCCTGACAGGGACCTTAAACGGGTTCACCCGGGATGAGGCCAAAGAGAGGATCGAGGATCTGGGCGGTAAGGTCGCCAGATCGGTGAGCCGCCGCACCGATTTTGTCGTGGCAGGAACGGACCCCGGGAGCAAGCTTGAAAAAGCCGTGGAACTGGGAGTGAGGGTCTTGACGGAAGATGAGTTTGTGAAGATGCTGGAAGGCAAAAGCAGGTAAAGAGGAAGGATAAAGGATAAAGGATGAAGGATGAAGGATGAAGGATGAAGGATGAAGGATGAAGGATGAAGGGAATCTCTTCTTCCCTTAGCCGGAATCCTCGGATTCGGGAGTCGCTATGGTCATGGAAAGATCGGAAAAAAGGGAGGTCCTCCAGATCCGGGACGGGGTGTCCGAAGTTGTGTCGCGGTCGGTGGTAAAGGAAGTATCCCTGACGGTGTTCGTCAACGGCCTGAATCTGTTAACCCTTCTCACATCGGGGGATTTTGTCGAAGAGCTGGCGGTAGGGTTTCTCCTCTCCGAAGGGCTGCTGGGAGACAGAGGCGATCTTTTGTCCATCGAGGTGGACGAATCCGGCCCGACGGCCCGCCTCCGGATCACCCGGGAGCTCGAAGAACTCGAAAAACTCCGGGGGAGGAAAACGGTAACATGCGGGGGGGGACGAGGAACGACCTTTCATCGTGCCGGTGATTTTCTGGAAAGAGGCCCCGTCCGTCCGGATTTCAGGGTGGCTCCGGCGCGTGTCTACGCCCTCATGGAAGAGCTCAACGGACGGTCCAGCCTGCACCGGGAAACAGGAGGGGTCCACAGCAGCGCTTTAGCCGACACCAGGGAGATCCTGTTCTTCCGGGAGGACATCGGCCGGCACAATGCGGTGGACAAGGTCCATGGGGCCTGTTTTTTCAACTGTGTTTCCACGACCGAAAAACTGCTCCTTACGACGGGGAGGAT
This sequence comes from Pseudomonadota bacterium, assembly GCA_016937135.1. Classification (GTDB taxonomy): domain Bacteria; phylum BMS3Abin14; class BMS3Abin14; order BMS3Abin14; family BMS3Abin14; genus JAFGWO01. Next base: position 249 of record JAFGWO010000125.1, on the reverse strand, counting down.
TTCCTCGGAGATGGTGGTCAAGGCCTCCAGGATGGGCGTCCCCGTTCTGATTTCGAGGTCTGCGCCGACCGGACTTGCCATCGATCTCGCCCAAAGAGAGGATTTGACCCTGGCAGGGTATGCGAGGGGAAGGTCGATGGTGGTTTACACGGGGAGGGAACGTAACGGGGACTGATGTATAATGCCGGAAGGGATGGTCGCCCAAAACCCGGGGTTTTTTCCCCTCCCGGCGCGACAACCCATGTAAGG
>JAFGWO010000124.1 GCA_016937135.1 Pseudomonadota bacterium | reverse complement strand
GACCCAGCTGGATGTAGCCCATCCCCACGTCCTGAAGGGTTTTCAGCTTCCGGGCGATGACCGGGATGTCCGCGAAGAGTTCGGCTGCCTGATTCACGGTGGAGGAGAGGATTTCGTGGATATTGAGTCCACGGTAGGTTACCTCGAGGGTTTCCCGGTTGAACCTCCTGCCTCCGCAGACTTCGCAAGTCACGTGGATGTCCGGAAGAAAGTGCATTTCGATCTTCTTGACCCCGTCTCCCTGGCAGGCCTCGCAGCGTCCCCCCTTGACGTTGAAGCTGAAGCGGCCCGCACGATATCCGCGGATGCGGGCTTCCGGGAGTTGGGCGAACAGTTCCCTGATAGGGGTGAAGGCGCCGGTGTAGGTTGCGGCGTTCGAGCGGGGCGTCCTCCCGATGGGGGACTGGTCGATGTCTATGACCTTGTCTATGAATTCGGATCCCTCAATGGAGGAATGGGCGCCGGGGCGTTCGGCTCCCGCGGCCTTGCACCGGACGAGGGCCCGGTAAAGGGTTTCTATGACAAGGGACGATTTTCCGGAACCCGAGACCCCGGTTATACAGGTCAGGGTTCCCAGTGGAAAGGCGACGTTGATATCCTTCAGGTTGTTGTGCCGGGCACCCATCAGGACAAGGCGCTTTCCCGCGAGCCCGGGCCTCCTGCGGGCGGGAACCTCGATCCTGAGCCGGTCTGAAAGGTACTGTCCGGTCAGGGATTCTTTCGATGACATGATCACTTCCGGCGTCCCCTGGGCCACCACCCGCCCTCCGCGGACGCCCGCTCCCGGCCCCATGTCCACGACGTAGTCGGCTGTCTGGATGGTTTCCGCGTCGTGCTCGACCACGATGACCGTATTTCCAAGGTCCCTGAGGTGGAGGAGGGTTTTTAGAAGGCGGGTGTTGTCCCTGGGATGGAGCCCTATGCTCGGCTCGTCGAGGATGTAGAGGACGCCCATGAGGCTGGAGCCGATCTGGGTGGCAAGGCGGATCCTCTGTCCTTCCCCCCCGGAAAGGGTGCCGGAGGAACGCTCGAGGGTCAGGTATTCCAGCCCCACATTTTTAAGGAAGCGCAGCCTTTCCCGGATCTCCTTGAGGATCCTGGATGCTATCTCCCGCTCTTTTGGCGTGAGGTCGAGTTTGTTAAAGAAACTCTCGGCTTCCCCCACGGACAGGAGGGTTGTCTCGAAGATGTTAAGCCCCCCGATCCGGACATGAAGGCTCTCCCGCCGGAGCCTGGCCCCGCTGCAGGATGAGCACACCCTGTTGCTCATGTAGGCCTCGATCTCTTCCCTGGCAAGATCCGATCCGGACTCGAGATACCTCCTCTTGAGGTTCGGAATGATCCCTTCGAAAGGTTTGCGGGTTTTCCAGCTCTGGCTCGCGTCCTGATACCGGAAGTCCACCGTCTCGGACCCTGACCCGTAGAGGATGACCTTCTGCAGGGAGTCGGGGAGTTTCCCGAAGGGGGTGTTCAGATCAAAGGCGAAGTGGGCCGCGAGGGACTGGAGAAGCTGATGATAAAAAATGCTGTTCCGTTTCCTCCAGGGGGCCAGGGCCCCTTCCCTGATGGAGAGGTCAGGATCGGGGACCACGAGATCCGGGTCTATTTCGCTCGAGAACCCCAGACCGCTGCACGCCTCACAGGCCCCGGCGGGGTTGTTGAAGGAAAAGAACCGCGGGGAGATCTCGGGATAGCTGATGCCGCAGGTGGGGCAGGCGAGGGTTTCGGAGAAGATCCTTTCCTCCCCTTTCCCGGTGACGGCGATGAGGAGCCCTTCGCCGACCCTGAGAGCGAGCTCCACCGAATCGGCAAGGCGGTTGGCCGATCCCGGTTTCAGTACGATCCGGTCCACCACGATTTCGATGTCGTGTTTTTTGTTCTTGTCCAGGACGATCGGAGAGTCCATCTCCACGATCGTCCCGTCGATGCGGGCGCGGAGAAAGCCCTGCCGCATGTACCTTTCCAGTTCCTTTTTGTATTCGCCCTTGCGGCCCCTTACCACGGGGGCGAGGATCGCGAGGCGGGTTCCCTCCTCAAGGGCCGAAAGGGAATCGATGATCTGCTGGGAGGACTGCGCCCTGATGGGTTTTCCGCACAGATAGCAAAACGGGGTGCCGATCCTGGCAAACAGCAGGCGAAGGTAATCGTAGATCTCCGTCACGGTCCCCACGGTTGACCGCGGATTCCGGCTGACGGTCTTCTGTTCGATGGAGATGGCCGGCGAGAGTCCTTCGATGGAGTCCACGTCGGGTTTGTCCATCTGCTCGAGGAACTGCCGCGCATAGGCGGACAGGGACTCGACATAGCGCCGCTGGCCCTCCGCGTACAGGGTGTCGAAGGCAAGGGAGGATTTCCCGGAGCCGGAGACCCCGGTGATCACCGTAAGCGCGTCCCTGGGGATCCTGACCTGGACGTTTTTTAAATTGTGCTCCCGGGCGCCTTTGATGATAATGCTGTCTGATGCCATGGCTTCCTTCTTTGCGATCCCGGGTTCTGTTGTGTCCGTTTCAGGGCCCGGATTTCCGGATCGCCGGATCGGAGGATGATAATTTTTCGCGAAGGGTAACGCGAAGGGTAATTTGTAACCATATCATAGAGGCTTGTCCATGAGAGAGAAAATTTGCCGGCGAAAAAGGGGGGGCTTGCCGATTGAAGGTCAATGAACCGGGTCTTGAGCCCCGGGGCACCCGGGAAACTCCCCTCCTTGAGGTGAAGGACCTGTTTACCCGGTTTCCGGTCGAGGGAGGGACGGTTCGGGCGGTGGACGGGGTGTCCTTTACCCTTAACAGGGGGGAGGTCCTGTGTCTTGTAGGGGAATCGGGATGCGGGAAAAGCATGACCGCCCTGAGCATTCTGGACCTCGTTCCTCCCCCGGGGCGCGTCGCAGGAGGGGAGGTCCTTTTCGAAGGGGTGGACCTGAGGCGTCTTGACCGGGAGAGAGTGAGGAAGCTCCGGGGGGACCGCATCTCCATGGTCTTTCAGGAACCCATGTCGTCCCTTAACCCGGTTTTCACCGCAGGGGACCAGGTTTCCGAAGTCCTCCGCTACCACCGGCAGATGGGAAGGAGCCAGGCGATGGCAGAGGCCCTCCGCCTGCTGAAGCTCGTCGGAATACCCGATCCCGACAGAAGGCTCCGGGAATATCCCCACCAGATGTCGGGAGGGATGCAGCAGCGGATCCTGATAGCCATGGCGATGGCATGCGATCCGGAACTGATCATCGCGGACGAGCCGACGACGGCCCTTGATGTCACCGTCCAGGCCCAGATACTAAGGCTCCTTGAGGAGTTGATAAGAAGGAAAGGGAGAAGCCTCCTTCTCATCACCCACGATCTGGGGGTGGTTGCCCGTATGGCGGACAGCGTCTGCGTCATGTACGCGGGGGTGATCGTTGAAAAAGGGGGAGTGAGGGATATTTTCTCCGAACCCCGGCATCCTTACACCATAGGTCTTATGAACTCCCTTCCCACACCGGGGCGAAGGGAATTCCGATCCATTCCGGGGACTGTGCCGGACCTCGCTTCCCTTCCGGGGGGGTGTCGTTTTCATCCCCGCTGCCCCAGGGCCCGGGAGACCTGCGTGAAACGGGAGCCGGACCTCGTCATG
>JAFGWO010000123.1 GCA_016937135.1 Pseudomonadota bacterium | reverse complement strand
GAGCCTTTCCGAAGAGGGGCATGACGTCACCCTCATCGAGCAGAAGGATTCCATCGCCGACAGGGCAAGGGAGAAAGTGGATGCCCGGGTCCTGGTCGGATCCGCCTTTGATCCCGCGATCCTTGAAAGCTCCGGGGTCGTGGGCGCGGACATGGTGATCGCCGTCACGAACTCGGATGTTATCAACCTGTCCATCTGTTCCCTTGCCTCCGTCTACGGGGCGAAAAGGAAGATCGCCCGCGTCCGGGATATGGCTTTGACGGAGGTTGTGGAAAAATTCGGGCGCGCCCATTTTTACGTCGACGAGATCATCAACCCGGACGAATTTGCCGCCCAGACCATCATCAAGGTCGTCGAGGCGCCCGGTTCCAGGGAAGTGGCGGACTTTTCGGAGGGAAGGATCCTCCTAAGGTCCTTTGATATCCCGCCCAACTCCCCTCTGGTGGGAGTGACCCTCGGCACCCTGGGTGATCTGGATCTGCCCTGGCCCTTTCTCGTGGTGGCGATCCATAGAGGGGAGGACGTGGTCATCCCCCGGGGCGAGAACGCCGTGGAGTCCGGGGATCGCATTTACGTCCTCCTCCCGAAATCCTCCCTCGCCGAATTTCTGACCTACATACATCCGAGCGTGCGGCTTCCCAGGAAGGTGATCGTTTACGGGGCCACCGGGACCGGGATGAGCCTTGCGCGCGGTCTTGTCCCGAAGGTCAAGGAGGTGGTCTTCCTGGAGGAAAACCGTGCGCGTGCGGAAAAAGCGGCCGGAGAGCTCAACGGCATTAGGGTGATCCACGGAATGCCCTCCGACGCGGATATCCTGCGGGAATGCGGTGTGGAGGCGACGGATATCTACATCGCCGTTTCCTCAAACGACCATCATAATCTCATCAGCGCGGTCCTGGCAAAGCAGATGGGGGCAAAAGGGACTGTCATCGTGGCGCACCAGCCTGAATACGCCTCCATAGCAGGGGGGCTGGGCATTGACTCCTTTATCAACCCGAGGCTTCTTGCGACAGATCAGATCCTTCGGATGATCCATGGTACCCGCGTCTGCCAGCTCGCCAGCCTTCCCGAGTGTAAATCCCAGGTCCTTGAGTTTGTCCCGGCACCGGGGTCTGCCATAACAAAGGGGCCCATCAGGGACGTGAGGTTCCCAAAGAACGCCATCGTGGGGGCCGTTAACCGCGGCAGTGAAGTGATCCTGGCCAAGGGGAATACGCAGGTTCAGCAGGGTGACTCCGTGGTAGTGTTCTGCAAGGCTGACGCCTTGAAAAAGCTGGAAAAACTCTTCACCGGGAAAAATCCCCTTTGAGCCCGTACTCCTCTTCCCCATGCATCTGCCTCTGGTAATCAACGTCGTCGCCAGGATCCTCCTCGTTGCCTCCATGGCCATGTTCTGGCCGCTCCTTTGGGCCCTTCTGGAGGATCCCGGGAGCCGGGAAACCAGGGCCTTTGTTTTTTCCATCCTGATCTCCATAGCGGTCGGCAGCTGCGGTCTCCTGATCCTGAGGAAATTCTGGCCTATACGGAGCCGGGATTATGATGCCATCGGCGCCAAGGACGGCCTGTCCATAGTCGGTCTATCCTGGATCTCCGTTTCTTTCGTCGGCGCCCTCCCCTTTTTCCTGAGCGGGGCCATCCCGTCATATACGGATGCTTTTTTCGAGACGGTCAGCGGCTTCACAACCACGGGGGCGACAGTTTTGACCGGTATCCGGGCGTTTCCTCCGGGGATCCTTTTCTGGCGAAGCCTGACCCACTGGATGGGAGGGATGGGGATCATCGTCCTGACGGTGGCCCTGCTGCCCGCTATCGGACGGGGGGCCTACCGGCTTTACAGCGCGGAGGCGCCGGGACCTTCAGCGGAAAGGCTTCAACCCACCGTAAAGGAAACGGCCAAAACACTCTGGAGCGTGTATTTCCTTCTCAGTCTTATTGAGACCCTCTTTCTCATCCTGGGGGGGATGACCCTTTTTGAGGCCCTGTGCCACACCTTCGGGACCATGGCCACAGGAGGGTTCTCGACAAGGGACGCGAGCCTCGCTGCCTTTGGTCCCAACATCCAGTGGGTCGTGATCATTTTCATGTTTCTGGCAGGATGCAGCTTCATCCTTCACTTCCGGGCCCTGAGGGGTAAGCCGCTGGTCTATTTCAGGAGTGAGGAGTTCAGGATCTACCTGGGGCTGATGGTGGTTCTTGTCCCCGTCTTTTCAGGGATCCTCTGGCTGACCGGAGCGGGAGGGGGGTGGGAGGGCATCAGGCATGCCTGTTTCCAGATCATCTCCATCCTGACGACGACGGGGTTTACCACGACGGATTTTGACCTATGGCCCCCTTTTCTGAAGATCTCCCTAATCGTGCTCATGTTCATCGGGGGGTGCGCCGGTTCCACCGGCGGGGGGATGAAGGTCGTCCGTGTCTACGTAGCCCTGAAATCCGGTTTTAAAAGCATTATCCGTTCCATCCTTCCCAATGTGGTGATGCCATTAAAGGTGGATTCCAAACCCGTCCCGGAAGCCTACGTCGTTAACGCCGGGGCATATTTCATCCTTTATATCTTCCTCTTCCTTCTCGGAACCGTTGTCATGACCATCACCGATGGCGCGGATCTCGTGACCGCTTTCTCCGCTTCGGTGGCATGTCTTTCCAACATCGGTCCCGGTCTCGGAGATGTCGGCGCATCCCGGAATTACGCCTGGATTTCCCCGGAGGGGAAGTGGTTCCTCTCTTTTTTGATGCTCGCGGGCCGGCTGGAGCTTTACGCCATCCTCATCCTTTTCGTGCCCGCGGCGTGGAGAAGATAAAACAGACGATAAAATCCCGATTGCCGGTCCTCCGGCTTGTCCAGGATCGAAAGGAGAGAAAGCCTTGGTGAAAGATTTTTCCGAACACATCCGCCTGATGGAACAGGAAGTCCCTTTCAATCGTTATCTCGGGATCAGGGTCCTGGAAATCCGTGAGGGTTTTGTGAAGGTCACGGTGCCCTTCCGGCCAGAATTCATCGGGGATCCAAGGCGCCCGGCCCTTCATGGCGGGGTCCTTTCGGCTGCCATGGATGCCTGCGGAGGCTTTGCCGTCTGGACCTTTTTTGCCATCCGCGATCTCATCTCCACGGTGGATATGAGGGTGGATTACCTCCGTCCGGCTCCTCCGGAGGATTTTATCGTGGAATCGAAAGTGGTGCGAAACGGGAATCGGGTCAGCGTCGTTCACACATCCCTTTACGGAACGGGGGATCCTGATCACCCTATCGCGGAGGGAAGGGCCGTCTACAACACGAGAAGGTCGACTGCAGGGGATGAAAAACAGGTTTTATCCTGAAAAAACAAGGAAAATCCCTTAAAACAGCTTGTTTGCCCTTCCTTCAGGGCATATATCGAAAATAAAATTTATGGTAATATAATCCGGGTTTTACCAAAAAAAAGGGGCCCGCCCCGCGACAGGCGGGAAGCAGGATAACGGTCGGGACAAAAAGGGCCCGACGGTTTTTTTGAAGCCGGAAGGAGGGGAAAAATGCTTTTGTGGCTTATGATCGCTATTGGTCTCGCCATCCTCGCCGTTGTGGAAATGTTCCTTGGTTTTACCATGCCCTTTACCAATCTGAGGATTGTCCTTCTTTTTCTGCTGGTGCTCGGGATGTCCTACCGGATTTATCTCATGGAGCGCGGCAGCGAAAAAGAGAATCTCAAGACCCGGATAAGGGAGCTTGAGGACAAACTTCAGGAGTACAAGATGGGTGTCAAAAAAGACTGAGGGCCGCGCTTCAGTTGAGGGTTCGCTGCCTGAACAGCATACCCTGAAAATTTTACACTCTTCCTTGATAGGGTCGCAAAAAGTCCGATGCGGGACTTTTTGCGCAACGGTTAGCGAAAAGTGTGATTTTCGCTTTCCTCACGAATCAAGGACTTACGATGCAGGTCCTTGATTCGGGCGCCCCACCCGGGGCGTGTTGATGACTTTTTTCGAAGTCATCAGACTTCACTAAAATTCCAGGGGCCTTGGGAGGGCCCTTTCTCTGTTTTTAAACCCCGTTTTCAGAGCCCGGGCAGGGGGATCCCTCAAGCGAGGGATCTGGTCCGGCCTGACCACGACATGGATCCT
>JAFGWO010000122.1 GCA_016937135.1 Pseudomonadota bacterium | reverse complement strand
GCGTCCCTGATGCCTCGCCCCGTGTGATGGATAAAGACGTCCTCCAGGGTGGGTTTTTTAAGGGTCACGCTCCGCGCCGCGAATCCGGCCTTCTGCACCATGGAGAGGATCTCGGGTATGCGTTCCTCCCCCCCCTGGACGGTCACGTCAACCCTGCCGTCGTGGATTTTCACGCACCTGATCCATTTCTTTTCCGTGAAGAGGGATTCCAGGGCAGAGGGATCCTTCTCCATTTCCAGGCTGATGAGGTCCCCCCCGAGCTCATTTTTCAGGCGGGACGGGCTTCCGAGGGCCATGAGCCGGCCGTGGTCCATGATGGCGACGCGATGGCAAAGGGCGTCCGCTTCCTCCATGGAGTGGGTTGTCAGAAGGATGGTGAGCCCCTCGGCGGCGTTGATTTTGATGATGTGGTCCCAGATAGCGCGGCGCGTCTGGGGATCGAGGCCTGTTGTGGGCTCGTCGAGGAAAAGGACGGCGGGGTGATGGACGAAGCCGCGCGCGATCTCGAGCCGGCGCTTCATCCCCCCTGAAAAGGTCTTGACCCGGTCCTGCGCCCGGTCCGAAAGCCCGACCATTTTGAGAAGTTCGGGTATCCTCTCTAGCCGGAGATGCCTCGGGACCCCGTACAGGCGGCCGTGGAAATCCATGTTCTCTCGTGCGCTTAATTCCTCGTCGGTGGAGGGGTCCTGGAACACGAGGCCGATGCACCTGCGGACCGCGTCCTTCTCCCGCACCACGTCGTGTCCGGCGACCCGCGCGGAACCGGACGTCGGCGGAAGAAGGGTGGCCAGCATGGATATGGTGGTCGTTTTGCCGGCGCCGTTGGGTCCCAGGAGACCGAAGATCTCTCCCCGGGAAATGGTCAGGTCAAGATCAGTCACCGCGGGGGTGTCCCCGAAGTTCCGGCAAAGCTTGGCTGTAAATATGGACGGCTCCATGACAGGGGTTTATACCCCATATCCGGAATTTTGACACCGCGGAAAGGCTCCCGTTCGGGGGCCTAGAAGAATTTCTTAAGCTTTTCCCCGAGGTCCTCCTGCAGTTTTTCCATCAGGTCTTCCTTTTTCTCCTCGATCTTCTCCTTGACCTCCTCCCTGGCGGCCTCGCCCATGGCGGATGTGTCAAGGGCAAAGGATGGAGATGTCACCGTGCCGCCTATCTTGAGAGGAACCTGGACCCGTCCGTCGGATTCTTTGGGAAACAAACGGCGGCGCTCTTCGGGGATCCTTGCGGTCGCTGCCTCGGACAGGGTCATCCTGGAGGAGAGGGACAGGGTCTTGTCCAGTCCGATGTCGCCCAGGGCCTCCAAGGACCAATCCCCGGCTTCGATTCCCAGGCTTTGAACCTTCATCTTGCCGTTTTCGATGGAAAAGGAGGCCTTCATTGCCTCGAAGGTGGTTTCACTGCCTTCCCCTCCGATGCCCAACAGGGAAGCGGCTTTGGAGGCCCCTCCGGCCAGGTTGGCCGAGGTCAGTCGGCCATCCTCGCCGCTCAGGCTCCCTTTTCCCGTCAGGTATTTTTTCAGGTCCTCAAATTCCGTTCCCTTCCCGGAAAGGGACAGGTCCATGGAAGTGGTGCCGTAGAGGATGCCCCCCATTCCCGCCAGGGAGCTCAGGATCTCGTTCACCTGGATTTTGTCCAGGGAAAGGCTCGAGCCGTAAGCAAGGGGGAGTTTGCCCAGGTCGGCCCAGGCCGAACCCTGAACGCCCCCCGAGAAGGCCCGGAGAGACAGGTTGTCCAGGGAGAACCTGGTCCCTTTCTGTGAGAGGTCGGCCGTGAGATCGGAAAAGGAGATCTTCTCGAACCGGCCGTCCTTGACAGCTGCCGTTCCCTTAACGGTGATGGGGGGCGCCTTGATGGGCTGAAGAGGTTCTTTCCCTGCGGGGGGGGCCGCTGCCTCAGAGGAGCTCCTTTCCATGAGGCCCGGGCCGCGGTCGGCCTCGAATTTTTCGGACCGGAGGGAAAGATCCGCAAGCAGGTCCTTTCCGGGCGTTCCCCGGATCTTTCCCTTGAAAGTCAGGTCCCCATCCAGTTCCAGCATGGATCCCAGGGGAGGCAGAACCTCTTCCCACCCCGCGAGGGGAATGGCGTTGGAGGAGACGTCCAGGCTGACAACGGGGGCGCGGCCCAGCCTCCTGACGGAACCGGCGGCCTCGAAAATCGCCTTGTGGGCCTCGAGGCGCGAGGAGTCCAGATAGAGGTCCCGCGCGGAAACATCCAGCCGGCCACCGAGAGTGAAGGCGCCGTCAAAGCCGGCTACCAGCTGCTGATCCCCGGGTTTCTGCACGTTCAAGCCCCGCAGGAGGGCGTCCCCGTTAAACAGGATCCCTTCCTCCAAGGTTCCGCCGACCTTCTGGCTGGCCGATACGACCCCCGAAATTCCCATGGGCAGGGGGCCAAGGATTTTCGGAAGCCGGGCAAGTTCGAAGGGTTCGATAGTGAGCTGAAGGTCCAGGGGTATCTTCGCGGGCAGAATCCTTTTTCCAAGGGGACCCACCTTGCCCTCAAAACGGATGTCCTCGCCGGGCTGGTTGAGGCCCAGGGACGCCCTGATCGTCATTGGCCTGTCGAAGGAGAGGTCCGTAAGGAGAAGGGTGACGTCCTCGCAGGTGATCCCCCGGCCCAGCCTCGGAATGGTCGCGTCCTGGATGAAGAAGGTGCCGTTTTCGATCCGGATCTGCTCCACCAGAAGATCGATGGGGGGAGCCTGGACGGCTTCCCCGCCCGGGTTCATGGCCGCCAGGGGCAGGGAAGCCTCCGGGGGGGCGCTTAACCTTTCGAGGATGTCGTCAAAATTAAAGCGCCCCGAATCGTCGCGGATGACGCGGACCCTGGGGGCTGAAAAAACGATGTGCTCAACGGTGGCCTTTAGCCTCAGAAGGTCGAGGAATTTCAGCTTCAAATCGAAGGATTCAAGATCCGCGAAAGGTTCTGTTCCGAAACCCTCCCCCTCAGCGATGGAGAATCCCGAAAGCCGGACCTTCGGGCCGGCCCAGGAGAACCCCACGTCCTGGATGGTCACCTCCCTCCCGAGCCGGGCGGCCGCCTGTTTCTCGGTCCATTGCCTCAGGGAGTCGAGGTTGAGGAGATACGGAGCGGCCACAAGGCCGACAATGAGAAGAAGAAGCAGGATGCCGCCCCCGATAAGGGAATACCTGACGAATTTTTTCATAATCAGCCTCCGGAATGAGTTTATTTTAGAGGGTCGCCAAAAGTCCATGCGGGACTTTTGGCTCCACGGAAAGGGGAAAGCGGGGTTTCCACTTTCCTCACGGATCCATGACGTGACGACCGATCATGGCTCCGGGCGGCCCTTACCCGGGCCGCGGTGATGGCTTTAACAGGGTCGCGAAAAATCCAATGCGGAACTTTTCGCTCCACGGAAAGGGGAAAGCGGGGTTTCCCCTTTCCTCACGGATCCAT
>JAFGWO010000121.1 GCA_016937135.1 Pseudomonadota bacterium | reverse complement strand
TCTTCCCTGTTCTCTTTCCTTTCTTCCTGGTCTAAAATGACACATCGTGTGTGAAATCCGGCAGGAGGCCTCTTTGAAAAGGATCTTCTTTGTCCTTTCCGTGATCTTTTTTCTCGCCGTGGGTGTGACCGCCCCCGTGCGACCCGGTCTGGCCGAGACGCTCAACGTCCGCGCTTCGGGGACCGCGGCTATCGAGGGGGGAAATATTGCCGGAGCCCAGGGGAAGGCCATCGACGCGGCCCTTTCCAAGGCCCTGGAGACGGTTCTGGCCCGGACCATCTCGCCGAGGACCTTCGATATAATGGCGCCTCTCCTCAGGGAAAAGACTCTCTCCCGGGTTCAGGATTTTGTGGCCAACTATAAAATCATGGGGCGGGAGGTCAACGACCTGACTTACACAGTGGATCTTGCCGTGAATGTAGAGAAGGATCTTTTAAACGATCACCTCGCCCGGCTTGGGGTCATCAAGGGACTGGACAGTCCAATGCTGACGGTCGTTTTCGTCACCGTGGACGCGCCTTTGGTGCTCGAGAAAGTCAAGGCCCTTGGTACCCTTGCCTCCCGATCCATTTCCTCTTCCTTCAGTAATTCGGGGTTCACCGTCATTCCTGTTTCCGAACGTGAGGATCCGGATTTTCGTCTGCTCCGACCCCCCCAGACGACGGGGGTCCTCGCTTCCAGGGGACAGGCGGCCATGGCCGATCTTTCCGTGGGGGTTTTTTTCAGGTAGGGGGAAGACGGCATTCAGGGCGCAGGGGGTGAGGAGTCCCTTCCCATGGAGGTATCCCTCCAGGCTGTGGATGTCAGGACGGGTGTCCTTGCCGGGACCTACACCGCGCAGGAAGGCTTCATCCTGGAAACGAATAAAAAGAGCGCTCTGCCGGGCCATCTGGAGGAGACCCTTGGGCGGGCCGCCCGAAGCCTGGCCCTGAAGCTTAAGGACCAGTATTTCGCGCCGAGGGCGGGAACTGAGCCCACCGAGGTCATTTTTGAAGGAAAACACGAGGCCCGGGACGTCTGGATGGTACTCGGGGAAATAATCTCCCGGGTCGGGAAAAATACAAGGGCCGTGCCTGTCCGTTTCACATCGGATCGTTCCGTCTACAATGTCTGGGCCGAAAAAGGCCGGGATGCGGTCGCCCGCGCCCTCGATTCCTCCAGGGTCGTGAGCGGAATTTTTTCCGTCGCGAGGGAGGGGGAAGGGATCATCCTTCGGGAAAAGGGTGATCGCCGGCCTGGCGGCGTAGGAAAATTCGGCCGGGAGTTGTCCTTTTACCGGAATCTTCCCATCCCCGGAGCGGAAAAACCTGAAAATGTGAGGAAGGTCCAGACCGTGGCCTGGGAGGAGGAGGAAAATAACTCCGGTCCCAAAATTGCCAATTTCGCCCCGGTGGGAGAGGGTATATTGGGAAAGATCGATTCCCCCGGAGACCAGGATTTTTTCCTTTTTTCTCTTCCCGATGGCACCCGGCGGTTAACGATCCAGGTGGAACAGTCAGGACCCGGTGAGATGAGGCCAAGGGTCAGGGTATTCGGGGAAGATGGAACATTCCTGAATGACGAGAAAGCCGGGGCCCGCGGCGGGGACCTGACCTTTGGTTTCCCGGTCCCCGACGGGACGGACAAAATCTTCCTGTGCGTCGAGGACCATCTGGGCCGATACCCGTCGGTTTTCCCCTATGTGCTTACGGTGGAGGGGGAAAAGGGGAAGGCTGGCGGTGAACCTCCCTAATGCCCTGACCGTCATCCGCATTCTCCTTGTCCCGCTTTTTCTTTATAAGGCGGTGACGGGTGAGATCGGTTTCGCGGCCGTCGTCTACGTGACCGCGGCCGTCACGGACGGGCTGGACGGGTTCATCGCGCGGTTCTGGCACCTTCAGACTCGTCTCGGGGCGTTTCTGGACCCCCTGGCGGACAAGCTCCTTATCGCCACGTCCTACATCGCCCTCGCTATCCTGGGGATTGTCCCTCTCTGGCTGACTTTCGCCGTCCTCACCAGGGACATCATCATCGCCCTTGGCAGCGTGGTGAAATATTTCATGGAGGGGAACCTCAATATCCGGGTTAGGGCGATCGGCAAGATCACCACTTTTTTTCAGTTTGCCTATGCCCTCCTGGCCATGATTGCCGCTCACGCCTTTGGCGGCGGAACTAAAATCCTCTTTCCCGCAACCCTGGAAGGCCCCCTTGCCTATGTGACGGGGGTTCTGACGGTAATATCGGGCGCCGTTTATATCATCGACGGTTTTCGGGGGCTCGAAGGTTGATCCTGCCGCGGTTCTCCTTTCTCATCCCTTTCCTACTGGCGTTGGTCCTTCCTCTTGAAGCCTCGGCCGGGATATGGACACTCAACGCTGGTCCCGGGACCCAGAGGCTCATCGATCGGGATGCCGAGGAGGATTCGACGTTTTTCAATCTGCTGGCCGGCGTGTCCTATCGATCGCCCCGGTGGCATTTTGCCCTGGATTTCCAGGGCCGCTGGGACATCGAGGGAAAGGGTTTCGACTCTGATGTCTGGGGTCGGCGTGGTGATTTTCTGCGCCCCCTGGTGGAACTCCTGTACACCGCCCCGGATGGTTCTTTCAGGGTCGGCTTCGAACGGATGGATGGCTGGACCCCCGGGGGAGGCTACCTTGTCCGCGGCCTCAGCGGGCATGGCGAGATTGACTACGTCCTGCCCGGATTCTTGCTTCAATGGGAAAAAGGGGACCTGAAAGTGGAATTGGGGATGGATCGTCCGGTCGATCCCTCCGTCCAGGCGGCTGTCATGGTATGGCAACCCTCCGGGAAAGCCCGTTTCCTGGTGGAAGGGGCCGTTGATCCGGAGGCCCCCGAGAGCTTCACCGGGGATTCTTCCGGCGGACGCCCCGAAGC
>JAFGWO010000120.1 GCA_016937135.1 Pseudomonadota bacterium | reverse complement strand
GAGGGGTTTTACCGGGAACGGTATGCGCCCGAACCATAACCGAAAAACCCGGTTCATAGTGGAGAGTTCAGGGTTCAGAGTTCAGAGGAAAAAGCCGATACCCGCTTGAGCGATGAGGATCATCAGGCACTTCTGAAGTCCACAACGCGGATTTTTCCCCACCCTTTGGCCGGATTCCGCCCGACCATCCTCCCTGTGACTGAGCTCAGGGCAGGCAGGGCAGGCAAGGCCTTCGGCTTCCCGCTTCCCTATTCTCTCTTCGCCTCTGTTTGAAAGCCTGAACGCAGAGGGCCACGGAGGGCGCCTTTTCGGCGCCGCCGCAAAGGGCCGCGAAGAAAATCCTGTTTAATAATATGTGGTTATATCCTTGCTTTCCCTTGCGGTTCTTTGCGAAATGAGCGGCCTCCCAGAGAGCCGCCTTTGCGTCCATTGCGTTTAATGTTTTTGGATCTTAAAGCCTGAACGCGACAAGGGCCGCGAAGGGTGCCCGCTCAAGGCGTTCCCGCAGGGGGGCGCAGAGGAAACCCTGGTCTAGGTCCGGCATCTCCTTGATTTCCCTTGCGGTCCCTTGCGGGACGAGCGGCTTTAGGCACGCCGCCTTCGCGAAACTTCGCGTTAATCGCTTTGATCTGAAAGCTTTAACGCAGAGGGCCGCAAAGGGTGCCCACTCGGGCTCCATCGCAAGGGGGCCGCAGAGAAAATTCCCGTTTACCTCCGTGGCCCTCTGTGGACCGAGCGGCCTCCCAGAAAGCCGCCTCCGTGGCTCTCCGTGTTAAATTCTGGACTTTTAACGCAACGGGCCGCAGAGGGGGTTCGGTCTTCGGTCTTACGATAAACGATAAACGAGCCTTCCTCTCTGAACCCTGAACTCTGAGCCCTGAACTCTGAACTCTCAACTCTCAACTCTTTTTTTGATCCCCCTTGAAAAAACATCCCGTTTGGATTACTGTACCGTCCGGTCGGTACATTAAACGACCGGGGAGGTGCTCTGATGGCAAGGCCCGATTCAAGACATGCCATTCTCGATGCCGCCGAGGCCATTGTGGGCCAGTCCGGCGCGGCCCGGATGACCCTGGATGCCGTCGCGAAGCGTTCGGGGGTCAGCAAAGGGGGGCTTATTTACCATTTTCCCACCAAAGAGGCCCTGCTCCAGGCCATGATCGACCGCATGATGGAGCGAGCTGATTTGATGCGTGAGGAAATAAGAAAAAAGTTCCCCGATGAGAGATCCAACCATCTGGCCGTCGAGATGAGGGTGTTTCAGCAGGGAGCCGAGCAAAAGCGGCCCCAGAGCGTCGCCCTCCTCGCTGCCATTGCCGCCAACCCCGACCTCACCAGCGGGGCCCGTGAGGAGATGAGCCGGCATTTCAACGCCCATATCGTTTCCGGGGGGGATTTCCACCGCTCGGCCATCCTTTTCCTCGCTGCTCTTGGGATGCATTTTCTCGATCTCCTGAACCTTTCCTTCCTGACAAAAGAACAGAAGCAGGAAATACAGGAAGAGCTCCTTCGTCTTGCCACCGGGAACGAAGGGATTTGAGCCGGTTTTTTTGAAAAATCAGGGGAATTTACCAAAAGTTTTTTTGATAGCTTTTCCAGCAGGGGAATTTGAAGGGAGAACAACGATGGAAAGAACACAGGACCGGCAGCGAAGTTTTGCGGCCTCCGGAATGGCGGCAGCCATCGCGTTTGTCCTCGCGGCCGTGATCGCGGGCGTATACTTCTTGGGGTCCGGGGACGAAGGGGGCCAGAATGCCGCCGGTGTTGCCCCTTCCGGACCGGCGCCGGAGGTCGCGGTGCTGAAAATACAGCCCGAACGGATCGTGCTGAACACCGAGCTGTCCGGAAGGGTCTCCGCTTCCCTCGTCGCGGAAATAAGGCCCCAGGTAAGCGGCCTCATCCAGAAGCGTCTTTACACCGAGGGCGGCCAGGTTAAATCGGGCGAGGTGCTTTACCAGATCGACCCCGCCCCTTTCCGGGCGGTCTACCAACAGGCGCAGGCCAATCTTTTGGCCGCGCAAGAATCGGTAAAACGCGCCCAGGCTGCACTGGAGGCGAGCAGGGCCCGCGTTGAGCAGCAGCGTTCGGTCCTCCAGCTGGCCCGGACGGAACGGGAGCGTTTCGAAAAGCTGGCCGGGGAAGGCGCCATCTCCCTTCGCGAGCGGGACCAGGCTGTGACGGAGGCGGAGGTTGCCGAGGCCAGTTTCCTTTCCGTACAGGCACAGTTAAAGAGCGACGAGAGTGCCGTCAGCGTCGCACAGGCTTCTGTCAAGCAGGCGGAAGCGGCCCTCGAGACAGCCAGGATCAACCTTTCCAATACGCGCATCACGGCCCCCATTTCAGGCCGCATCGGTAAATCCAATATCACCGTGGGAGCCCTGGTGACCGCCTATCAGCCTCTGGCCCTGGCTACCATCCTGCGGATGGATCCCGTTTTCGTGGACGTTTCGCAGTCCACGGCCGACCTGCTGCGGCTGCGCAGCCGCATACAGAGCGGTCAGGTCAGCAGAGAGGGCGAAGATCTGGATGAGGTGCGGCTGATCCTGGAAGATGGCTCTTCCTATGAAAAACCGGGCACACTGAAATTCCAGGATGTCACCGTGGACCCCTCAACCGGTTCGGTAACACTTAGAATCGTCTTTCCCAACCCGGATGGGATCCTCCTGCCGGGCATGTTCGTCAGAGCTGTGGTAGTGGAAGGGATCAATGAAAAGGCGATCCTCATCCCGCAGAGGGCTGTTTCAAGGGATCCGAAGGGCAACGCCCTGGCCCTCGTCGTGGATGGGGAGGAAAAGGTGGCGCAAAGGATGCTGATCCTCGACCGGGCAATAAAGGATCGATGGCTAGTGCTAGATGGCCTCGCCGCGGGCGATCGCGTCATCATGGAGGGGATACAGTGGGTCAGGCCGGGCGCCGCGGTCAGAACGGTCCCCTTCCAGGAAGAACAGCCGAAACCAGCGGCGGGAAACAGTCCGGAGAACCAGCCGGGGCAGTAATCACGGAGATCTGAAATGCTATCGAAATTTTTCCTCGACCGGCCGGTTTTCGCCTGGGTCATCGCCATCATCATCATGGCGGGAGGTCTGCTGGCCATATATTCCCTGCCCGTCTCCCAATACCCTCCCATCGCCCCCCCCTCCATTGCTATCGAGGTCTATTACCCGGGCGCCTCGGCTGAAACGGTGGAAAACACCTGCATCCAGCTCATCGAACAGAAGATGACCGGGCTCGATCAGATGCTCTATCTGTCTGCCACGAGCGACTCGTCCGGGTCCGGGCGGATCGAGCTCACCTTCGCCGCCGGGACCGACCCTGACCTCGCCTGGGCCAAGGTGCAGAACAAGCTCCAGCTCGCCATGCCCAGCCTTCCGGATGTGGTCCAGGACATGGGCATCACGGTGAGCAAGTCCACCCGCAACTACCTGATCATCATCGGCCTGACCTCCGAAACCGGGGATCTGGACTATTACGATCTCGGCGACTATGCCCAGTCAAACATCGAAAAGGTCCTGGCGAGGGTTCCGGGGGTAGGGGAGGTGGAGGCCCTTTCGATCCAGTACGCCATGCGGATCTGGCTGAACATGGACAGGCTCAATGAATACAACCTGACAGTCCAGGATGTGGTCATGGCGATGAGGGCCTACAATGTGGAGGTATCCGCCGGGCAATTCGGGGCCGAGCCATCCGTGGAGGGCCAGCAGCTCAATGCCTCCATCGTCGTCCAGAATATGCTCCAGACCCCCGAAGAGTTTGCCTCCATACCCGTGCGCATCAATCCCGACGGTTCGATGGTGCGCGTCGGGGATGTGGGAAGGGTTGAAATAGGGGGCGAGCGATACGGCTTTAACATCCTCTACAATGAACAACCCGTCGCGGCCCTCGCCGTCCGCCAGGCCGCGGGCGCCAACGCCCTTGCCACGGCCGACGCCGTCAAGGCCAAAATGGAGGAGCTTTCCGCCTATTTCCCCGAGGGGATGAAGGTCTTCTACCCCTTCGACACGACCCCCTTCGTCAAGGAGTCCTTAAATGAAGTGGTCAAGACCCTCCTCGAGGCCATTGTCCTGGTCTTCCTCGTCATGTGGCTTTTCCTGGGGAATATCCGCGCCACCCTCATCCCCACCATCGCGGTGCCGGTGGTGGTCCTTGGGACTTTCGGCGCCCTGGGCCTGTTCGGGTTCTCCGTCAACATGCTGACCATGTTCGCCATGGTCCTTTCCATCGGCCTCCTTGTGGACGACGCCATCGTCGTGGTGGAGAACGTGGAGCGGATCATGACGGAGGAGGGCATCCCTCCGCGGGAAGCAACGGCCAAATCCATGGAGCAGATCACGAGCGCCCTCATCGGGATCGGCCTGGTCCTCTCGGCGGTTTTCGGCCCCATGGCGTTCTTCGGGGGATCGACAGGGATCATCTACCGCCAGTTCTCCGTGACAATCATCACCTCCATGCTCCTGTCCGTGGTTGTGGCCCTGATCCTGACCCCCGTGTTGTGTGCGTCCCTTCTCAAACCGGTCCGCAAGGGGCACGAGCCTGCTGAAAGCGCCGTGTTCTTCCTGCGCCCCTTCTTCATGTGGTTTGACCGGACCTTCTTCCGTTTGAGGGATCTCTACGTGAAGCTGGTCGGGCGGGCGCTGTCAAAATGGATGCGATACGGCCTCATTTTTCTTGTGATCGTGGCCGCGATGGGGTTTCTGTTTGTCAGGATGCCCACGGCCTACCTTCCCGACGAGGATCAGGGGATCCTGATGGTCCAGGCTATCCTGCCCACAGGATCTTCCCTGGCGCAGACCGAAGAGGTCATGGAGCGGATCGGACAGCATTTCCGGGACAACGAGAAAGAGGCTGTGGAGTCGGTCATGACCATCGCGGGCTTCAGCTTTGCCGGGGCCGGCCAGAACGCGGGGATGGGGTTCGTCAAACTCCGGGACTGGGATCTGCGAAAGGCAGCCCATCTCAAAGTCGGTCCCGTAGCTGGACGGGCCATGGGGCGATTCATGACCTACAGGGACGCCCAGGTTTTTGCCTTCCCCCCGCCGGCCATTGCCGAACTGGGGACCTCCCGGGGATTTGACTTCATGCTGCAGGATCGGGGCGGCATGGGACACGAAGCCCTGATGGCAGCCCGGAACCAGCTTCTGGGAATGGCGGCCCGGGATCCGAGGCTGGCTCTGGTCCGGCCCAACGGTCTCGAGGATGTCCCCGAATACCGGCTTGATGTGGACTGGGAAAAAGCCGGCGTCCTGGGGCTTTCCATTTCGGACATACACACCACCGTTTCGGCGGTCTTCGCCGGCTCCTATGTGAATGATTTCATCCAGGGCGGCCGGGTCAAAAGGGCCTTTGTACAGGCGGAGGCACCGTACCGGATGCTCCCCGAGGACCTTGATAACCTCCACGTCCGCAACAACAGGGGAGAGATGGTCCCCTTTTCCGCCTTTTCGTCCGGGAGGTGGGTCTACGGGCCCCAGCAGCTGATCCGGTTCAACGCATTCCCGGCCATCAACCTCCAGGGCGAGGCCGCCCCCGGGAGAAGTTCCGGCGAGGCCATGGAAGCAATGGAAGAACTGGTGGGAAAATTGCCGAGGGACGTTGGCCACGACTGGACGGGGATCTCCTATCAGGAGCGCATGGCCAGTTCCCAGGCCCCTCTCCTTTACGCCTTTTCCATCTTCGTGATTTTCCTCTGTCTGGCTGCCCTGTATGAGAGCTGGACAATCCCCGTTTCGGTCCTTCTGACCCTTCCCCTTGGGATCCTCGGCGGGGTCCTTGCCAGTACGCTGAGAGGGCTCCCCAATGATGTCTATTTCCAGATCAGTCTTCTGGCCATCCTGGGTCTGACAACGAAAAACGCCATCCTCATCGTCCAGTTTGCCAAAGCCCGCATGGAGCAGGGGATGGACCTGTTCAGCGCCACCCTTGAAGGGGCAAAGCTCAGGCTGCGCCCGATTGTCATGACATCCCTGGCCTTCGGCTTCGGGGTCCTGCCCCTCGCCACCGCCTCGGGCGCCGGGGCGGGCGCCCAGAAGGCCATCGGAACGGG
>JAFGWO010000119.1 GCA_016937135.1 Pseudomonadota bacterium | reverse complement strand
TTTCATCAGGAAGGGTCAGGATCTTTTCCATTATGGAGGCAATCAGTGTGTCGTGATTCCCGCCGGGCAGATCGGACCTGCCGATGGACCCCGCAAAAAGGGCATCTCCCGTAAACACCCCGATGGAAGTCAGAAAAGTGACGCCCCCCGCCGTGTGGCCGGGGGTGGAAAGAACCCGGATTTTTTCCTCTCCCACCGGGATTTCGTCTCCCTCGTAAAGAAGCCTGTCCGCGGAGGGCGAAGGCTGGGTTTCGAGGCCATAGAGGTTGGCGGCCAGGTGGGCATGGGGAAGGTCGGAAGCCTCAACCCCTGGAACCATAAGCGGGGCCCCCGTCTCGCGGACGAGAAACGCATTGCCCCCCGTGTGGTCAAAATGGGCATGGGTGTTCAGGATCGCCGCGACTTTCCAGGACATCCTTTGGATCAGGGCCAGGATCGCTTCCCCGTCATCCCCGGGATCGATGACGACGGCCTCTCCCGATTCCCCATTCCCGAGGATGTAACAGTTGGCCTGAAGGGGACCGACAACCAAACTTTCCAGAACAAGATCACCCATCGATTTGCTCCCCTGAAAAAATTAACCCCACGGCCGGACTATTTCCCCCGAACCTCAACCGGAACCGGTTCCTTCGGGGATTCCAGAAGGATGGTCACGGGGCCGTCATTGACAAGCGCGACCTCCATGGAGGCCCCGAATCGACCCCTTCTCACCGGGACCTCCAGCAAGCTTACCGCATCACAGAACCTCTCGTACAAAACCTTGCCAGGACCAGCTTCCTCCGCGTCCGCGAAACCCGGCCGATTTCCCCTGCTGGTGTCCGCAAGGAGGGTAAACTGGGAAACGACCATGACCTCCCCGTTAACATCCCTGACGGAAAGATTCATCCGGCCGTTCCCATCCTCGAAGATCCTCAGGGAGACGACTTTTTTCGCCAGTTTCAGAGCCTCTTCTTCCGAATCCCCTTTCGCGACCCCCAGGAGGACAAGAAGGCCTTTGCCGATGGCGCTGACCGGGGAACCCCCAACCCGCACCTCGCAGGCCGAGACCCTTTGGACGTGGGCTCTCATGAGAAAGCCCCCTCCAGCCGAAGAAGGTACTTCTTTAGTTCAATGCCGGAGGAAAAACCCCCTGTTTTTCCATTGGCGGAAAGGACCCTGTGGCAGGGGATGACCAGGGGGATCCGGTTGGCAGCCATGGCCTGTCCCACGGCGCGGGCCCCCTTTTGGCATCCGGCCAGTGCGGCGATTTCCCCGTATGTCCGGGTCTCGCCGTAAGGGATCTTTATGACGACCTGGTAGACCCGCCGCCGGAAGGAGGACTCCTGGGAAAGGTCCACCTCCAGATCCAGTGGGACCTTTTCCCCCGAAAAGTACCGGCCTATAAGCCGGGCGGCCGGCGATCCGGAGGGCCGCGGCGGAACGTCGCCGGAAAGGTCGAACCGGATCCTCCTGACAACCTCATCCGGGCCCGTTTCAACAACCACTTTCCCAAGGGCAAAACCCACCGTAAACCACGTTCCCCCCATCAGCGGATTCGCCCGTGGATATATTTATTTTTCAATGTTTTCAATCCCTTGGAACCAAGAACCAGAGCTGTCAAAAAGTATACACCAATCCCTGCAGCCACACAACCGCACAGCCCCCCCAGCCGCCCCAAGGTGGAAAGCTCCATCCAGTCAATGGATCCTGCCGCCGCCCAGGCCGCAACGAACATGACCACAGCCGCCCCCAAAGAGCGAAAGGATTCCGGCAAAAAATCGCCCTCTATCCAACCCGACCCTTCCCTGCGGGTAAAGGAAACGGCCAGGAACAGAAAATTGAACACCGAAGCGAGGGAAGTGGCGAGAGCCAAACCGCTGTGCCCCATCGGCCCCATGAGAATTACGTCTAACAGGGCATTGACCAGGAAAGCCAGACCCGCCGCGGTGAAGGGGATTCTCGTGTTTTCCCTTGCGAAAAAAGCCCGGCCAAGGATCTTGATGCCGATGAAAAAAGGAAGCCCGATGGAGTAAAAGAGCAGCGCCTCCCCGGAACCGGCCACATCCACAGCACCGAAGGCCCCCCTCCCGAAAAGGGCCGCCATCACCGGTTCTCTCATGGCGATGAGCCCCAGGGCCGCAGGAAATCCGATAAAAGCGGTCATCCCCAGGGAAAAGGACACCGTTTTCCGGAAATCCTCATCCCTTCCCTCTGACACCTGCCTTGACATGGTCGGAAGGGCGGCGGTGGCCAGGGCTATCCCGAAGACGCCCAGTGGGAATTGCATCATCCGGTTTCCGTACCAGAGATAGGTGATGCTCCCCGTGGGGAGAAAGGATGCCAGGATGGTGTCCACGAGGATATTTAACTGGTAGATCGTCACTCCAAGGATGGCCGGCCCCATCATCAGCCCGACCCTTTTGACATCCGGAATCAGCCTCGGTATGCGCAGGCGGGGCGCCGCGCCAAACCTCCTCATCGGGGGATACTGGACCAGGAGCTGCAAAAGCCCTCCCACCACCACCCCCCAGGCGATCCCGACCGCGGGCATGGGCAGGGATGGCGCAACCAAGAGGGCGAAAAAGATAATGGAAAGGTTAAGAAGGGCAGGTGCGATGGCCGGGATGAGGAAATGACCGCGGCTGTTTAAAATGCCCATCCCCAGAGCGGCCGCACAGACGAAGATCATGTAAGGCAGCATCCATCTCGTCAGCACAACCGTTGCGGCGAAGACCTCCGAACCCGGATCAAAACCGAGGGCGATGACGCGCACGACCTGGGGAGCGAAAATGATCCCGCCCAGGCTCAGGACCGTGAGGAAGAGGATCAGGAGGGAAAAAAGATGGTCACTGAATTCTTTGGCAGCCTCTTCCCCCTTTTTTCTGAAAATGTCGGTGTAAACCGGGACAAAACTGGCCGCGAGGGCCCCTTCCCCGAGGAGCTGTCGGGCGAGGTTCGGGATCCGGAAGGCAACGAAAAAAGCGTCGGCGCGGAAGGTGGCGCCCAGCATGGCCGCGAGGACGGCATCGCGCAGAAGACCAAGGACACGGCTGACCACGGTGGAAGCCCCGATGACCCCGGTATCGCGTATGAGCTGTTTCCTGTCTGAGACGCCCTTTTGCAAAAAATCTCCCGTTTCCCCGTTAAATGCCGCTGCCATGGCCGGGCGGAACGGGCCGCCATCCGGGGGGATCGCAGGGCCCAACTCGCCCGAAAACGCTGTTTTTTATTATACCGTTTGACAAATCAGTCCTTTTCTGATTATTTTCCCCTTCTGTTATTTCTATCCGGCTCACTGAACCAGGAGGTATTCGTTGGCTAACCACAAATCCGCGATCAAGAGAAACCAGCAAAATACAACAAGGAAGCTCCGGAACCAGATGGGGCGCTCAAGGATCAAAAGCCTAACCAAGGAAGTCCTTGCCTCGGTGGAGGCAGGCAACAAGGAAGAGGCCCTTCAGGC
>JAFGWO010000118.1 GCA_016937135.1 Pseudomonadota bacterium | reverse complement strand
TGAGGCCCCACCGAAACTCATCTTCACCGCGGTCCAGACCATGGCGATGAAAGCCGCGGAAAGGCACGCGAGAAAGCCTCCCGCTACCCACCAGCGCCCCCCTTCCATCGCCGCCCTGAGGATCATCAGCTCGCTCACGAAAAGACCGAAGGGGGGCATCCCCACGACAGCCAGGATCCCGGCCAGCCACAGCCACCCCGTGAGGGGGGCTTTGTCCATCAGCCCTCTCACCAGCCGCGCATCCTTGGTCTTTTCCAGGGCCAGGACGTTCCCCGCGGTGAGGAACAGCCCTGCCTTGGCCATGGAATGGTTGAGGGCGTGGAGGACCGTACCTAAGGCGCCCACCCCGCCGAGCCCCGCTCCGAGGGCGAGGATCCCCATATGCTCGACGCTGGAGTAGGCGAGCATCCTTTTGTAGTCGTTCTGGGTGACAAGAAAAACCGCCGCAATGGCCATGGACAGCAGGCCGAAAAATACGAGGTGCCACCGGCCGAAGTCCCCCATTCCCGCGAAGTTAAGGATGGCCTGGACCCTGATGATCCCCAGGAAGGCGCAGTTGAGAAGCGCCCCGGAAAGGAGGGCCGAAACGACCGAAGGCGCCTCGCTGTGGGCGTCCGGGAGCCAGGTGTGCATGGGGGCAAGACCCATCTTCGTCCCGTACCCGACCAGGAGCAGGAGAAAGGCCGCCTTGAGCCACCCCGCATCCAGGCGGGGGGCTGCGGCGATGAGGTCATCCAGGAAAAGAGGGATCTGGTGCCCGGTCCCCACCGTTGTGGACACGGCAAGGAAAAAGTTCCCAAGGAGGGCCAGGGCGATCCCCACGGAGCAGATGAGGAGATATTTCCAGGCGGCTTCCAGGCTTTGCCGGCTGCGGTGGTGGTAGATGAGGGGGGCGCTGGCCAAGGTAGTGGCTTCCACCGCCACCCACAGAAGGCCGAGGTGCCGGCTGATCGTCACAAGGGGCATGGAAGCCAGGAAAAAGAGGATGCAGGAGGTGTAGATCCGTTCCCTTGCGCCGGGGCGGACCGGCTGCCCCGAGGCCATGTCTGTGTGCAGTCCCTCCTCGACGCGCAGAAAATGGGCAGCCCCCAGCGAAGCCGCCAGAAAAAGAAAACTGGTGATCCCCAGAAACAGCAGGGATATCCCGTCAAGGCCGATCCACCGGGAGGCCTCCGGGGTTCCGGTTCCCATGCAGACCTGGAGGGTCAAACCGTTGTGAGCCAGAGCCACGGCTACCAGGAGGCTCCTTCCAGGACGGCCCCTGCCCATGGCCAGAGCCGCCAGCCCCGCGGCAAATGGGATCCCGATCAAAAAAT
Source organism: Pseudomonadota bacterium (assembly GCA_016937135.1). Taxonomy (GTDB): domain Bacteria; phylum BMS3Abin14; class BMS3Abin14; order BMS3Abin14; family BMS3Abin14; genus JAFGWO01. Next base: position 6,265 of record JAFGWO010000118.1, on the reverse strand, counting down.
ACAGAGCCATGGGCCTATTCCTTCAGGGTCGACAGCCGGTCTGTGTCGATGTGGTCGAAGGCGCTGTGAATGTCATGGATCGCGATCCCCATGATAAACACCAGGGCCCAGACGTCCAGGAGGATCCCCATTTCCACCAGGAAGGTTTCGTGGACGGCGTAGGCCATGCCGAAGGAGTAGATGCCGTTCTCCATGACCAGGTAGCCGAGGACCTGGGTGATGGCCTTTTTCCGGGCCACGATGAGGAAAATCCCGGTCAGGATCGTGAAGATCGCCACCGCCACCAGGAGAGGCGATGCATACTGGGCGGACAGAGCCATCCGCCGGGAGGCGGCAATCCCCACTCCAAGCATCCCGACTCCCGCCAGAAGGGAAAGTGTGAACCCGATCAGGGGTTCGATCTCCCCTCTAACCTGGACCTCCCTGGCGGATCTCCTGACGAGTGTGGGCAGAACCACCGCCTTGACAAAGGTCATTCCAGCAAGGACCAGCATCGCCCGGACCGGCATCTGCGGATTGGCCAGAACCGGGAGAAGCCCCAGGAGCACCGCCTGGATCGCCACGGTCTGGATGCACGAACCCAGACGGCTGGCGCCGAGGAGCCGGAAGTTGGTCAGGATAAGGAGCATGGAAAGGGCGTTGATCAATGATGCCATGGCTCACCCCAGAACCACGATAAGGCCGAGAAGGGACATGATCCCGGCGCCGACCAGGAGCTGCGGAACCACGAGGAGGCGCAGCCTGGCCATTGTGGATTCGACAATGCCGATGAGGACCGCGATCCCCCCGATGCCGGCTGCGATCAGAGCCGTGTCGCCAAGGGGGTTTCCAAAGCGTACCGGAAGGACCGTTCCTAAAAAGACAGCGGACATGATCCAGAGCTTGAGACATCCGGCAAACTCGATGAGACCAAGATCCACCCCGCCGTGATCCAGCACCATGACCTCGTGGATCATGGTCAGTTCCAGGTGGGTTTCTGGGTCATCCACCGGGATACGGGAGTTCTCGGCCAGGAGGACAATAAAAAAGGCCGCCGCCACAAGGGTGCGGACGGTCACCCCGCTGGGGCCATCCGATGCGACGGGGATTCCGAGCATCCCGGAAAGGGAGATTTTATGGGTGAGGCCTGCCATCGCGCTGATCCCCAGGAGGAAGGCCACTTCGGTGAGGGCCGAGAACTGGACCTCCCGGCTGGCCCCCATCCCCTCAAAGGAAGACCCTGTGTCCAGGGCGGCGAGCACCGCAGCGAACCTCATAAGCGCGAAAAGGTAGGCAAACAGGATGACGTCCCCCTCGAAAGACACCATGGAACCCGGGCCTCCCATGGGGGTGAGGGCCAGAGCGCAGCAAACCGCGGCCAGGCCGACGATGGGTCCAAACCGGAAAACCGGCGTGGCAGTGCGGCTGTAAACCGCCCCCTTTTTCAGAAGCTTGGCGATATCGTGATAGGGCTGGAGCAGCGGCCGTCCCTTGCGGCCCCCGAAAAAGGCCTTCGTCCGGTTGATGATGGAAAGGAGAAAAGGGCTCGCGACAAAAGCCACGAGGACCGGCAGGGCGGACCAGGGCATTTCCATCGGCTACCAGAGCCTCCATGCCAGAAAGACCAGGGCCGTAAGGGCTATGTAGAGCACATAGTAATGGGTCTGGCCCTGGTGCATCCAGCGCAGAAGGGAGGCCGCGCGCCGCACCCACAAGAAAAGGGGAACATAAAAACCTTCTAAGAAAACATCCGGCGTGTGGCTCTTTAAGGCCGCGGACGCCGGCAGAAATCCCTCAGGATCCTCCACTACCCGGACCGGACGCAGGAACATCCGGAACATGTTCACGGTGGGCCAGGCATAAGAGGAAGCGGTGTACTGCATCCGGGGATTCGGGGCGAGATAACCGCATCCCCAGGTGTCCGAACGCCGCACCCCCCGGCCTTTCAGGAGAAAGGCCCGGAAAAGAACGAGAACGAGGACAAGAAAAATAAGGACGCCTCCCAGGCCCGCCACGCCCTGAAGGGACTCCGCCGCCCAGCCCGGCAGCTCCACCGCGAAACCCTCCGGAAGAAGGGCTGAAAGGGCGGGAGCGAGGAAGGGAAACAGCCAGGGGGCGGCCAGTCCGAGGACCATGCACAGACCCGCAAGGATAACCATGGGGACAACCATGGCCTTGCTGGATTCCCTCGACCCGGAAACCCTTTGCGTCCGGGGTTCCCCCAGGAAGATGATGCCAAAGGCCTTGGTAAAGCAGGCGGATGCGAGGCCGCCGATGAGGGCGAGGCTGGCGATGGCCACCGCGCCGGCAGGAAGAAGCGGCCCGCGGCTTACCACCGCGGTGAAGCCGGCGCAAAAAATCAGGAATTCGCTGACGAACCCGTTGAGCGGGGGGAGCCCGCTGATGGCTGCCGAACCCGCCAGGAAAGTCCCTCCCGTCATGGGCATCCGCCTGAGCAGCCCCCCCATCCGGTCGATCTTGAGGGTGCCGGCGGCATGGGCCACAGAGCCCGCCCCCATGAAAAGAAGGCTTTTAAACACGGCGTGGTTGACCACGTGAAGAAGACCCCCGCCGAGTCCAAGCACCGCGATGGCTGTGCTTCCGAAAGAAAGTCCCAGGATACCGCTCCCCAGCCCCAGGGTGATGATCCCGATGTTCTCGACGCTGTGATACGCCAGGAGCCTCTTGAGGTCGTGCTGCGCCAACGCGAAGAGGACGCCCAGGATCCCGGAAACGGCTCCCGTCAGAAGGAGGAGCCACCCCCACCAGGGCAAAGGAGGCCCCAGAAAGGTCAGGACGCGCAGGATGCCGTAAATCCCCGTCTTGATCATGACCCCGCTCATAACCGCGGAAACGTGGGAGGGGGCGGCGGGGTGAGCTTCCGGCAGCCAGACGTGCATGGGGATCAGTCCCGCCTTGGTCCCGAATCCTGCCACCGCGAGGACAAAAACGACCGCGGCGGATCCTCCCTCGAGGCCAAACCGGGAAAATTCCATTCCCCCCCGGTCCAGCAGGAGAAACATCACCAGCAAAAGAGCGGTCCCCAGGTGGGTCGCCACCAGGTAGGTCAGTCCCGCCCGAACAACCTCCTCTTTCTCACGGTGGAACATGACCAGGAAGAAGGAGGACAGGGACATCAGTTCCCAGGCAACAAGGAAAAGAAGACCGCTGCGGGCGCAGACCACGAGGAGCATGGACAGGATGAGGATGTTGTAGAAGAACCAGCTCCCGGAGGCGCGCCGGCCGTCACCCTCCTCTTTCAGGTAGCCCCTTCCGTACACAGCCGCCAGGGAGCTGATGGCGGCGATGGGCACCACGAAGAAGGCCGACAGGCCGTCCATCCCGATATGGATCGACCCCATGGGAATGCTCCACGGCCAGGAACGATCCCAGCCGCCGCCAAAGAGGGAAAGGATCGCGGAAAAGGCTGCCAGCCCGGACCCCGCCGCGGCGAGGATGGATCCGTGCCCTCCTCCCTTTCCGGAGACCGGGATGAGGGAAAGCGCCGCGCCGGCGGCGAGGATAAAAAGGGACGCCAGGAAAAGAAACATGGATGAAAGGACCATCAGGAGGATTCGAGGTTGGAAATAAGCTGATCGATACGGCCGGCTGCCGAGAATATCACATCCCTGAGAGGCCTTTCCCCAAGGATTTTTTGAAACCCGGTGTCGCGCAGGGCGAAGGAGATCCTGGACAGGATGCCGAGATGTCCCCGAATCGTGGGGCTCGCAATCACAAAAAGGGTGTGAATGGGTTTCTTGTCGATGGCCCCGAAATCAACCGGTTTTTCCAGGAAACAAAGGGAAACCATGGGCCTCGGGATATGCATGACGATGGGAGTGCGCGCATGGGGCAAGGCAATTCCGTCGCCGAAACCGGTGGAACCCAGGGATTCACGGGCCAGAAGGACTTCCAGCATGTACCCCTTGTCGACCTCAGGGGGCAGGGGCATGATCCTGACGACCTCGGCCAGCACCGATTCCTTGTTGTCCCCATCCACCCGGTAAAATATCCCACCGGCATTCAGGCTTTCACAGAGGCTTGGGGCAGGCTCCCTGCTGTCTTCTGAAAACAGGGCGGGAGAAACCCGGACCTGGTTAGCCGTAGCCCACTCCAGGAGTTCGGCGCGGTTGAATCTGTACTGGTCCCCGATGCGGGCCGTGGGCAGCTTCTGCCGGGCGATCCAACGGTAGATGGTTTTCTCTGAAACTGACAGAAGCTGTGCCGCGTCGCGCACCGTAAGGTTCAATATTCACCTCGAAGAATTTACCTTGAAGACGTCCAAAGATGTCCAAACCTGTCCTAAAACAGGGACTACGATATACTCCTAAGAAAAAAATCTTCAAGAGGAAAACGACGGGGATAAATGGGGGAGGAGTTACGGTGAAAAAGGGAAGAAACCGGGAAAAACCCAGACCCCGGACCTTGTCTCCGGGGTCCTTTAAGTAAAACGTTCAGACAGAAAGGGGATTTTGCCTTGGGCCCTCTTTTGCCGGACGATGAAAAAAGCGCCGATGGTCCTTCCGAAAAGGCCCCTGGATATCCTGACATGGACCCCGATGCACCCTGGATGCGCCTTCTCTCCCTCCTGAAGGCGCTTTTTTTACCCGAAAACTAGGAAAGATTGGGATTTAAGGCCATCATGTTTTTCGAAGAGCTCAAAACCAGCCTTTTCCGCGGCGCGGACGATCTCCTCCTCCGATGCGTGGTGCTTGAAAACCCTGACGAACCCGCCCCGGCTGTCGGGGCGGTGATCTATGATCGCAATTCTCCCGCCCGGCCTGAGAAACTTTCTCAGGTCTTCCAGACAGGAGGCCGGCTCTCCAAAGTGATGGAAAACGTTTCTGAGAAAAAACACATCCACTCCCTTCTCGGGAAGGGCAAGGGGACCCTCCCCTGCCAGGATGGTTTCAACATTATCGAAGCCTCCGGCGGCGGCCTGCTCCCTGATAAACTCCAGGAAATCCTCATTCGTATCGACGGCGAAGACCCTGCCTTCCCTCCCCACCTCTGCGGAAAAGAGGAAGGAAAAGTATCCGCCCCCGGCCCCGATGTCGGCCACGGTCTGCCCTTTCCCGAGGCGCAGCGCCCGGACGGTCTCACGTACCTCCTCCTGCTTCCTGGAGGCTTCAAAATTGAACATCATGGCCTTCCAGCGTGACACCGGGGATCTCCTCCCCGGCGAGGACCGGATGATGAACAGGTAAGTCCGAATGCCCTGCAGCCGGGGAATAATGAAGTGACGGCCTCCGGGAGAAAAGGGCCGCGCTCCCGGGAAGGCGGCCGACAGAAGTTTTCCTACTTCTTGAGCCTGGCGATCATTTCCTCCACTTCCGCGTAGCCTTCCTTATAAAATTTCTCCTCGTCCGGATCGAGTTCCCGCAGGAGCCGGAGGAATTCCCCTGCGTGCTCCTTCTCCTCGTCGGCGATGTCGAGGAGGACCTCGCGGGCGAGGGCGTTGTCCGTACTCTCCGCAGTCTGCTCATAGAGCTGGACGGCCTCGTATTCGGCGGCGATCATGAAACGGATCGACCGGATCAACTCCTCTTTTGTGAGGAGACGGTCATTCTTTAAAAGTGAAAAAGGATTGCTGAACTCAGGCATTGGAATCCTCCTTGTGTGCCGGGAAACCGGCGGTGAAAGGGAATTTTGCTCCACAGGCAGCCCGGCCATCCTGTTGAGGGAAACTCATCCCGAAGGAAAGGGTCGTCCTGACTGCGATGAGGGTTGACCTGTGGACATGGAAAAGGATAAGTGAGGGAATGCATGGCTGTCAAGGAATACCCCCTTCTAACCCACCCTGCAACGGGGGAAAGGATTCGGTCTGCGACGGAGAAAAAACCTCCGTCGCAGTAAGAACAGGCAGGTTCCATTTCCCTTAAAATGGGGTAGAATAATTTAGGGTCTGACAGTTCAGGGTCTGGAACTTTCATTCAATCACCCTTTATGCCTTACCGCTTTTTCAGGAGGTTATGAAGTGATCGGGATCACGGCACAGATCAGCCTTTATGGCTTGAGACAGGACGACCTTTCCCCATCCGTTGACGCGGCTGTCAGCGCCCTCAAACAGCATGGGGTAGAGACGCAGACGGGGGCCATGAGCACCCTGGTCTGGGGTGACGACGAGGTTGTCTTCCCGGCCCTCATGGACGCTTTCCGCCAGGCCGCCATGATCGGGGAAACGGTCATGGTTTTGACGGTATCCAACGCGTGCCCCTGGCCGGGGGGGAAGAAGGAATAGAGAAGTAAGAAGCCGAAGGTCCTGAGCCTGTCGAAGGACCGAAGG
>JAFGWO010000117.1 GCA_016937135.1 Pseudomonadota bacterium | reverse complement strand
TTATCCTCGAGTACCTCGCGTCCGAGATGGACAACGACTGAAGCATACCATGCGGCACGGCGGCAAGACCGCCTCAGGCCGCCCTTGAGATATGATCCAGCTTTTTCATGTCAGCAAATGGTACCAGAAGGAGGTCCCGGCCCTTCAGGATATCAACCTGCACATCCCCAAAGGGGACTTCGTCTTCGTGACAGGTGCCAGCGGAGCCGGAAAAAGCACCCTCCTTAAGCTTCTGTTTGCCGAAGAACGCCCCACCAACGGTCAGATCCTTGTCCATGGAAGAAACATCGCCCGTCTCCCCTTTTCCAGGATCCATACCCTAAGGCGCGAGACAGGCATCGTCTTCCAGGATTTCAAGCTCCTTCCGAACCGGAACGTCTTCCAGAATGTCGCCCTTTCCCTCGAGGTCCTGAGCCTTCCCCAAAGGGATATCAGCCGGAGGGTCTGGCTGATGCTCCAGAGGCTGGGCATCCAGCACAAGATGAGGGCCAATCCCCTTACCCTCTCGGGGGGTGAACAGCAGAGGGTCGCCATTGCGAGGGCCCTTGTCAACGATCCTGTCATCTTCCTGGCAGATGAACCGACGGGGGGCCTCGACCATGAGGCTTCCATGAAGATCATGGAAGTCATCACCGATGTCAACGCGAGGGGAACGACGGTTCTGGTGGCGACGCACAACCTCGAGATGGTCCGTTCCATGGGCCGCAGGGTGATCCACCTGGAAGGAGGGCGCATCGCCCAGGGGGTTGCCCCTTGAGCAAACTCGCGGCCTCCATTCTCAGGGCTTTATCCAACCTGCGGCAAAACTGGCTTATCAGCTCCATCACCGTCGGCATTATCTCGGTTTGCCTTTTCCTCGTCGGGGGATATCTCCTGTTGACCCACAATCTCAAGGAGGCCGTCACGACATTCAAAACGGAGGTCCGCCTCACGGTCTACCTGCGGGACGGCTTTCCGCAGAAAGATGTCGACGCCTTCCAGGACCGGATGGCCTCCCTGCCGGAGGTTCATTCCGTAGCCTTCATCTCAAAGGACCAGGCCCTGGAAGATTTAGGGGCCATGCTGGCCGGGAATCAGAACCTCCTTGAGGGTCTCGAGAGCAACCCGCTCCCCGCCAGCCTGAGGATCATCCCCTCTCCGGAACACAGGAGCATTGAGGGGGTAAATTCCATCCTTGCCGCCATCGGAGACGATCCCCTTGTCGAGGAAATCGTTTACGGCAAGGAATGGCTCGACCGGCTCGACAAGGTCCTTGCCATCCTCGAAATCGGGTCCATTGCCCTTGGCCTTGCCCTTTCCCTTGCGGCCGTGTTCATCATCTCCAACACCATCAAGATCACCGTCATGGCCCGGAAGGATGAGCTGGAGATCATGCGCCTTGTGGGGGCAACGGAGGGGTTTATCCGGATCCCGTTCCTCGTGGAAGGGATCCTTCAGGGAGTTGCGGGGGCCGTCCTTTCCCTGGTCCTTCTTTTCGGCCTGTTTCAAGTCCTGGTCCAGCGTTCCGGCCCGGCCCTCCTGAGCACCTTCCGCCTTGACACCCTGTCGTTCCTGCCCCATCCGCTGATCGGGCTCATCCTTCTGGGAGGCATGGTCATAGGGGGCCTGGGCAGCCTTGCCTCGGTGGGAAGGCATTCCCGATGAAGCGCGCGGGGGCCCTCACCCTTGTCCTTCTCTCCTGCCTCCTCTTCCCGGGGGAAGGCCCCCTTTGCGAGGAAAGCAGCCAGAGCGCCGGCGAGAAGCTCGAATCCATCCGGGAGAAGATCGGGACCACCCGGGAGCGTCTCGACAAGACCGAAAAGCAGGAACAATCCATCCTCGCCAACCTCGAGGGGATGGACCGTGAGATCTCCCGGGTGCGGAGCCGGATAAAAGGCCTGAAGAAAGAGGAGAAGGACCTGGGCGAAAAAATCCGGAATTCGGAAAAAAAACTCCGGGAAATCCGGTCCAGAAGAGAACAGTCGGCCTCGAGGCTTTCTGCCCGGGCCACCGCCCTTTACAAAGCCGGACACGTGAGTTATCTAAATGTAATCCTGAGTGCATCAGGTCTGGAGGACCTCCAGAACCGGATCTATTACCTGCGAAGACTGGCCCGCCACGATTCCGAACTTTTCAAACTGGCGACCGACCTGTTTGGCAGGGAAAAGGAGCAGATGGAAGAGCTGACGACGGCCAGGTCCCGTCTTGTCGATGCCCGCCGCGAGCTCGAGGCGAACTTTTCGTCCCTGTCCAGGAAAAAACAGGAAAAAACCCTTCTCCTTTCCGAGGTCAAAGACCGGAAAAGCCGGAACACCCAGCTCCTTGGTGAACTGGAAGCGTCGGCCCGCCATCTGAAAGAAATCCTCGAGGCCCTGGAAAGGGAAGCACGGACAGGGGAAAGCGCATTTTCCTCCCTCAAGGGATCCCTGAAAAGACCCGTTTCGGGCCGGGTGATCATTCCTTTCGGGCCCAACCGGAGCGAGCGGTTCAATACCTACACCCTTTCCAACGGCCTTACTATCCAGTCGGCCGAGGGAACCCCGGTCCGGTCCGTCTACGGGGGCAAAGTCCTTTACGCGGACTGGCTAAGGGGGTATGGAAGAATTATAATCGTTGATCACGGAGGGGGATATTATACCCTCTACGGCCACCTCGGGGAACTGAAAGCCCGGACAGGACAGGAAGTTGAAGGGGACCAGGTAATAGGGCTTGTCGGCGACAGCGGGTCCCTCGAGGGAGCAGGCCTTTATTTTGAGATAAGACACCATGGAAAACCGGTGGATCCCGACCCCTGGTTCGCAGGTTGATCCCCGGAGGAGGAGTTACCAATGAGACCCGCCAGATATTTCAAGGCCGGAATTTTTCTTGCCCTCTTGCTCCTTGTCGGCCTGACCGTTCACAACCGGCTTCCCGTCAATGACGCCCAGGCCTACAACGACACCACCTATGGCCAGATAAGGCTGTTTTCCGAAGCCCTGTCCATCGTCCAGAAAAATTATGTCGAGGAACCGGAACCCGATGACCTGATCCGGGGCGCCATCGAGGGAATGCTCCAGTCCCTGGATCCCCACAGCTCATTCATGGATCCCGACATGTACAAGGAGATGCAGATCGACACCGAGGGTGAATTCCAGGGGATCGGGATCACCATCGGGATCCGTGACGGGATCCTCACGGTCATCGCCCCCATTGACGACACGCCCGCCTTCCGGGCCGGGATCCTGGCCGGGGACCAGATCTTCCTGATTGAGGACAAGCCGACCAAGAACATGACCCTGATGGAAGCGGTCAAGCTCATGAGGGGGCCCAAAGGAACCAAGGTCACCATCAGCGTCATCAGGGAGGGAAGCTCCGAGCCCATGAAATTCACCATGACCCGGGATGTCATCCCGCTAGAGAGCGTCAAGGTGAGGGACGTGGACGAGACCATCGGCTACATCCGCATCGCGCAATTCCAGAAGACCACCGCCTCCGAGTTCGAGGAGGGGCTGGAAAAAATCCGGAAGGAAAAGGGCTCCCTCTCGAAAGGGCTCGTCATCGATCTTCGGAACAACCCCGGCGGCCTTCTTGTTTCCGCCATCGAAATCGCGGACTATTTCATCGATTCCGGCCCCATCGTCACGACCAGGGGAAGGCTGGAGAACCAGAACTTCTCCTACAACGCGAAAAAGGCGGGGACGGAACCCGAGTATCCCATTGCCGTGCTGGTCAATGGCGGATCGGCAAGCGCTTCGGAGATCGTCGCCGGTGCCCTTCAGGATTACAGGAAGGCCATCATCCTCGGCACCACCACCTTCGGAAAAGGCTCCGTCCAGACGATCTACCGCCTGGACGACGGGTCTGGAATGCGGGTGACAACGGCCAAATATTACACACCCAGCGGGCGTTCCATCCAGGCAACGGGGATCCAGCCCGATATCGTGGTAAACAATGCCGCAGGCGAAATGGCTGGAGCGATCCCCCGGGAAAAGGACCTTGAGGGCCACCTGGAAAACGACCAGGTGGAAAAAGAGGACCTCTCCGGGGAACCAGAACCCACCCCTGTCGTGAACATCATCCCCGAAGACCCCGGTCAGGATGCGCAGCTGCAAAGGGCCCTTGACCTGTTAAAGGGACTCGATCTTTTCAAGGACCTGAAAAAGGCAGGGGAAAGCGGGTGAAGCCCTGACCGCCCCGTCAGCAAAAAGGCGGCGAAAAACCGGGAAGAAAGGGTCCAAAAAATTTCCCTGGCGCGCGGGGATAGGCCTCATCGGCTTTCTCGCGGTCGCGGCCGGCCTTCTTCTCTTCCTGATGCGTCCTACCTTACAGCCTCCCCCTCCGGAGACAGGGGAAGTGACGCTCCCGGCGCCGGCCCTTCCGGGGAAGGTCATCGCGGTCATCATCGACGATATTGGGCATAACTTTGCGGCAGCCAGACCCTTTATCCGGATGCCGCACCCTGTAGCCCTCTCCTGTCTGCCGGGGCTGCCCCATTCCGGGGAACTGGCCAGGGAAGCCGCCAGAACGGGCAAAACAGTGCTTCTCCATCTTCCGATGGAGCCGATGGGATATCCGGGGACGGATCCGGGGCCCGGCGCTGTCCTCACATCCCACACACGGGACGAGATCCGGCGCATCCTGGAAAAGGATCTGGCCTCGATCCCGGAGGCCGCGGGAATCAACAACCACATGGGATCCAGAGCAACCGCCGATAAAAGGGTCATGGAGACGGTCCTCGACCTTGTAAAACAGAAAGGGCTTTTCTTTATCGACAGCAGGACGACGCCGGGAACCGTGGCCCTTGCCGTAGCGAGGGAAATGGGGGTCCCCTCCGCCCAGAGAAGCGTGTTCCTGGATAATGTGGCCGAGGCCAAAGCCATCGACGCCCGGATCGATGAACTTCTCGAATGCGCTCTGGAGAATGGCTGGGCCATCGGCATCGGCCATCCCCACTCCCCCACCGCCGAAGCCCTGCCGAGGCTCGCCGCCAGGGCCAGGGAAAGGGGAGTCAACTGGATAAACCTCGAGAGCCTGATCGCCTATGCTGATCCTGGGAATAGAGACATCCTGCGATGACACCGCAGCCGCGGTTGTCCGGGACGGGCGGGAAATCCTGTCTAATATCGTCGGCAGTCAGGATAACCTGCATTCGCCCTTCGGAGGAATCGTGCCGGAAATGGCCTCCCGAAGGCATCTCGAGGTCATCGATTCCATCGTCCGCGGGGCCCTGACGGAAGCCGGGGCGCGAATCCGGGATCTGGATCTTGTGGCTGTGACCGCGGGACCCGGGCTTGTGGGTTCCCTTCTCGTGGGCCTTTCCTTCGCGAAAGGGCTTGCCTGCGCGACGGGCATCCCCCTCGTCCCGGT
>JAFGWO010000012.1 GCA_016937135.1 Pseudomonadota bacterium | reverse complement strand
TTTGAAAGGGATTGGCCGGGGCGCCTTCCCGGCCCTGGAGGGATTCCGCCAGATCAGGGTCGTAATTCCCGATATCCGCTGTGATGTTGATGGTTCCCCACTCCGGAAATTCAATGGAATTTTCCTCGAGGATCATCCGCCTTGTGTCGGGGTCAAACCGGTGCCGCGTCTCCATGTTCACAGACAGGTTCCTGAGTGCCTCCGGTCTCACAGGGGATTGGGGAGGAAGCTGACCGGCCATGAGGGCAATCCCCGGCAGCCGGATTTTTTCCACCCGGACATGGGAGAACCGGGGCATCTTGTTTTTTTTGTCATACTCGTAGACGAGGACCTTTTCCGCGAAGAAGACATCCTGCCGGGGGGCATCCTTCCCTTCATAGGAAAAAGAAATGTCCCTCAGGGTTGCGCCCCCCCTGAAAAGGTTGGCCCTGCTCTTCCCGATGTCAAGGATCGCCCCCTCCGGCAGATTTTCCCGGTACTCCCCGATTTCCCGGGTCAGCCGCCAGTTGGCAAAAACCTGGGCCGCAAGGAGGCCACCCAGGACGATCAGAAAACCGGCAGCAAAAAATTTTTTCCCTTTCATTTCGAGTCCTCCCCTCTTTTTCACCGCTGATCCCCCTTTTTCCCCTTTGGAAACCTTGCCGCCTCATCCGGGGCGCTTTTTCCCTGATACTCCAAAAAGAGACCGTTTTTCCACCACAATATTTCCCCATCAATCCCGGTTTTCTAATTTTTTCACGAACCGGATTCCTTCTGTCCCCTTCTCACCCCGGCCATTCAGGGAGGGGTCCCCGGGGCCAATGCGTGATACTGGATTCAGATCAGGGTTGTCCGGACCATGATATGGAAGGGAAATTCGGGCCGTTCCGGTTGGAAGAGAAAAATTTACCAGCGCCCCGGGGAGGCCGCTCCTCCAGTCAGCACAGGATTCCAACGGCCTTTTACAGCCGGCAGAGGAGGTGCCCGACGAGCCTCGCCATATGATCTTCCGACCGGATGGCTTTTTCGTAAGTCCCGTCTGCGGCCAAAAGGAGAAAAGCCGGCAGCCCGCTCAAAACGTACTTCTGCATCGCCTCCCGCGGGCCCGACCAGAGGTGCTCGATGAAGTCTTCAATTGCCAGGATCGCCTCTTCCGGGTCCAGGGCGGCATCTCCCGCCAGGGACAAGGGGTGGCTTTGATCCCCCGTCAGGTGCAGCGGAGCCGGGCCGGCACCGGAATGGAACCAGAGCGCTTCGCCCTCCCGGCCGAAGCCCCCCCGGGCCGCGACCCTCCGGACCTGGGCGTGAAGGCTCGAAAGAAGTACCCGGTATTTTTCGGTCTCCGGGTCGCTCATATCGAGGGCCGTTTCCATTTTGGCCTTCCAGTCCGCCTCCGCCAGCCGCGCCACATCATGTCCGGAACGCAATCGGCCCTGGAGGACGGAAAGGTGGATGAACACATGGTCCGTCCAGCTGAAAAAAGCCTCCATGGCGGCCTGCGCGACCCACTCGGCCTCCCGTTCAATCTTCAGGGATGGAACCATCACCGACGTATAGGGTGTCCCGTCCTTGACGGCCCCCTTGGTGATGACCCGCTCACCTTTCCTTTCCTCGGCCTCCTCCCGCAGGGCCCGAAAACGGTCGCGGAAGAATTCATAGCGCGCAAAGAGCCAGTCGCTGTTGTTTGCCACATTGAGATCGCTGCCGGAGGCGGCCTCCCCGGCCCGCCAGATAAGCCAGGGGTCAGCGGCCGAAAGAGCCTGGCCGATCAGGGCAGCGATTTTCAGAGAATCCCTTTGGACCTCCTCATCCGGGGGCGTGTCCATCCCGGCATCCGGGTCGGGACTGGAAGCAAATATGCCCGGTCCGGAATCGCGGCATTCGATCCCGTACAGGCGCCCCCGGAATCGGACGGGGATGACCCAGGCCGCGTTTTTCCTCTCCCCCAGATTTGGGAAACCGAGGAGCTCGACCAACAGAAAGTAAACCAGGTAATAGGGGGGAAGCTCGCGGCCGCCCTCTGTCTCGCAGGAGAACATCAGACCTTTCAGGTCCGGTTTCGACAGCGGGATTTCGGCGGGGACGATTTCTCCCAGGGCCAGACGCGCAGCGACCCGGACTTTTTCGAAATCGCGAGGAACAAGGCCTTCCGGATTATCCACAGACGTTTTCATGATGTTTTCTTCCTGATCGATAGGATTTGAGTAAATAGGGAAAGATCCCGGGCTTCACAAAACCCGGAGAACCGATTCTGGCGAAAGTTAGCAAGTAGCGGGAATTGTGACCAGCCCTTTTTTCAGGCATACTGATTTACAGCAACCGGCCAGACAAAAACCCGGTTTTTCAGGGGAGCGGAAATATCCTGCCTGCCCCTTCGACCCTGGCGCCATGGCCGGGATTAGGGGCCAGACCTTTCGCGAAAGGAAAGGGAGAGAAAAATGGACTGGAAAGATTACTTCCAGAAAAAGGAAGGAACGGGTTTCCTGGCGACCGCAGGCGCGAAAGGGGAGGTGAACATCGCAGTCTACTCGCGCCCCCATGTCCATGAGGACGGGACCTTTGTCTTCGGGATGGCTGACCGGCTGACCCACGCCAACCTGGAACAGAACCCCCAGGCCGTCTACGCCTTCCACGAGGGGCATTACGAGGGGTACCGGATCTACCTGGAGAAAGTCCGCGAGGAAAAAACCGGTCCCATGATAGACAGTATCCGGGACCGAGCAAAAGCCGTGTCCTCACCTGGCGCCGCCGATATGGTCAAATACGCCGTGTATTTTCGGGTGGCTC
>JAFGWO010000116.1 GCA_016937135.1 Pseudomonadota bacterium | reverse complement strand
GTGCCCCATTCCGGGATCGCGAAGACGTCGGCGTCCCCGTCATCGGCGAATTTCAGATCCCCCAGGTCCTGACGGAAGGAGGGGCTGAAGGTTTCAAGGACCTCGGACCAGAGGCGAACCCCGGCCGGCCCGAAACGGGATCCCGGCCGGAAGGAGGAGGTGCCGTCGAATGGAGCCCCTACAAGGGTTACCCTGGATCCTTCAACCGGGTGATCGGCCCCCAGGAATCTGGAATGGTCCACCCCGGTTATCCTCCGATGGCCTCTTCAACAAATTTCGGCAGGGCGAAACTGGCGAGATGGATCCCGCGGGTGTAATAGCGTGTCTCAAAAGCCGCCTCCCTGCGGCATTGCGGGAGGGGGGAGGATCCCTTTGAGCCCAATAGGAAGCTCCACGTCCCTCCTGGATAGGCCATGACGGGGGCAAGATAGAAGCGGGCCCGCGGGAAGGCCGCAAGGGCGTGGCCGTGGACATCCTTCATGAGATTGAGGTTAAAGAAAGGGGACCCCGACTGGCAGGCAAAAACGCCGTCCGGACCCAGGATTCGGGAACAACCCTTGAAGAACTCCGGGGCAAAAAGGGCCACCGCGGGACCGACCGGGTCGGTGGAATCCACCAGCACAACGTCAAAACGCCCCGCCTGCGCCTCCCCGACATAACGGACTCCATCCTCGCAGAGCACCCTGACCCTTGGGTCCGAGAGGGATCCGCTGACCTGGGGCAGATATTCCCGGGAGACCTCCAGGACTTTTTCGTCGATCTCGACGAGGATCACCTCCTCAACTCCCGGGTGCCTTAGAACTTCCCTCACGGTCCCGCCGTCCCCGCCGCCGATGACGAGGACCCTTTTAGGGTCGTGATGGGTGAAGAGGGGCACATGGGCGAGCATCTCGTGGTAGAGAAACTCATCCCGTTCCGTGAGCATGACCGCCCCGTCCAGGACGAGGACCTTCCCGAAGGCGAAGGTGTCTAAAACGGCCATTTTTTGAAAGGGACTCTCCCCCCGGTAAAGGACGTCCCTTACCTTCATGGCCAGCCCCGAGTCGGCGTACTTTTCAGTGAACCAAAGGTCCATCAACCCTCCTCCCGGGTCCAGAGGACAACAGCGGCGAAGGCGGCCCCCACCTCAATGACATGGTGGGATACAGATGTGCTTTCGACCCGGCCGATCTCGAGGCCCCTTGCCTTGAGCCCGTGGACGGCCATGTCGCGGCAGATGTCCTCGGTTTCCTCTCCCGGTCCCTGGGCGCTGTATTCCATGATCAGGCCGGGCATCTCCGGATCGGTGGGAAAAGCGGCTGCGACGGCCGCGGAAATGGTCTGTCCCTTGATGGTGCTTGAAATGCTGGCATAAGCCACCGGGACGAGGGCCCCGAAGGGGATGGCGACCGGATCAATCCTTTGCGACCGCGGGGGGACGATGCTGCTCATCTTAACCAGATTCGTATTGCCGATGCCTGAAGCCAGAAGGGCGCCGTCAAAGGCGTTGAGGGGCATATACCCCTCCGAGGCCCCCTGAACGAGAAAGTAGGCATCGGGGGTTTGAAAAATCATGGCTGCTCCTGCAGGGGGATCGGGCCGATGCTTCCCTCGGGTTTGTGCCGCGCGCCCTGTCCGAGGACCCTGAGTTCACCCCTGGCCACTTCCTGGCATTCAGCCTCCCCGGCGGAGAACTCCTTCTTCAGGAACTCGTAGGCGATCCAGGGGTCCACGTTCTCCCCGCAGGTGAAAAGGTCCACGGCCGCATAACCGTATTCGGGCCAGGAATGGATGGCGAGGTGGGATTCGGCTATGACTACAACCCCGCTGATCCCATGGGGGGCGAAGCGGCGGAAAACCGAGTCGACAATGGTAGACCCCGCTCTCACGGCAGCTTCCTTCATGGATTTTTCCACAAACTCCAGGTCATTGAGCTTTTGCGCATCGCAATTGTAATATTCCGCCAGAATATGCCGTCCAAGCGCGATCATCTCAAAGTCACCTCCTTTTTCTGCCCTCGGGGCCTGTTCCCTTGTTTCAATGAAACACCGGCGGCGATACGACCCACAGGATCCTCGCCGTAACTTTTCCTTGATTGGTCAGCTTGTGGGGTCGGTCAGAGCGAAAATAGAAGCACTCCCCCTTGCGGACCTTTTGCGGTTTGCCTCCCTCGATCTCCAGAACGACGCTCCCCGACAGGACCATTCCGAACTCTTCCCCCTCGTGGCCCTGGTCCAGGGAATGCTTGCCGGGGTCAATGGTGACGAGAACGGGATCCATGATTTTTCCCTGGGCTCCCGGGATGAGAAGCTCGATGACCTCCTCGTCCTCGCTTCCCTCAACCCGTACCCTGTCCTTTCTGCGAAAGACGACCCGCTCATCGCCTCCCTGGAGGTTCCGGAAGAATTCCGCCAGACTGGTGCCGAAAACATCCAGGATCTGGGCCAGGGCCTCAATGGAAACGGAGGTAAGGTCCCTTTCCAGCAGGGAGATAAACCCCTTGGTGAGATCCGCCCTGAGAGCCAGTTCGTCCTGGGTAAGGTTGTTGGCCACCCTCAAGCGCTTGATCCGGCTCCCGATGTGGAGAATTTTTTCCATGCCTGCCTTTCGTGGGGAAGACTGGTTCCCTGCCCCGTTTGCCGACCCGTATTTTTGTTTAATAAAGTATAACTTAAAGTTTAATAAAGTGTGCTTTATATTCCGGGAAATCGGGTTTGTCAAGGGAAGAAAAGGGGGTTGGAAAATTTTGGTCGGGCCCTCCCTGTTTCAAAAAATAGTCATAAAAACCAATAGCTTAGAAAGCTAATCTTGCCTGGCTTGGGTAGAGGTTTTCAGGGTGGTCAAACGCAGGTTTTTCCTGGCCGCGTTTTTCGGGGAAAAAAACGCTTAAAAATCAGGATTTTTTATATTTAAGGCTAAAAATTCTCTTTTTCCCAAGAGGAGATTTTCCCTGCTATAATATTGGCCATGACCACCCGGACGATGCGCGCGCTCGGCTATTTCCCAAGGGAGGGGATGGTGCGTCCTGTCGAGCTCCCTATGGAATCTCCCCAGGAAGACGAAGTCCTCGTCCGTATTTCCAGAGTGGCTGTGTCCCGCAGGGACCGCGATCTCATGCAGGATCCGAAGGCCGAAACGCCTGCGGGAAGCGATTTTATCGTTCCGGGGCATATCGCTGTTGGAAAAGTGGAGCAAGTGGGGAGCCTCGTCCGGGATTTCGTGCCCGGGGATCTTGTGGTCCCGACCGTCAGGTACGACTGCAACCGGTGCATCGATGCCAGGAGCGACCTTTGCCCCTACCCCGAATACTACAGTGATGCCGGTCTTCGAAGGGCGCACGGATTCGCGAGGGAATACCTTGTAACCCGGGCCCGCTATCTGATCGGGGTTCCCTCCCACCTGGAACAGCTGGCGCTTCTCCTTACACCCCTGAGCAGAGCAGAAAAGGCCCACGAGGAAGCCGTCCAGGTCATGAAAAGGTTCAATTTTTTCTGCTATCACCAGCCCGAAGAGTACATGCCGAGCGCCCTCATCGCCGGTATGGGCATTGTGGGGATCATGACGGCCTTCCTTCTTTCCCTGTACA
The DNA here is from genome assembly GCA_016937135.1 of Pseudomonadota bacterium. Classification (GTDB taxonomy): domain Bacteria; phylum BMS3Abin14; class BMS3Abin14; order BMS3Abin14; family BMS3Abin14; genus JAFGWO01. The sequence continues at coordinate 3,748 of JAFGWO010000116.1, read as the reverse complement.
ATTACCGCCTGACCATTTTTTGCAGAAGGGAAGCGGACGACAGCAGATCGGGGGTTTTAAGGCCCCTCGACCTGGAATACATAAACACCCAATGGGTATCGACCAAAAAACTGGAAAAGTGCGGATGTTGTTTCAACCAGCTTTTTGAGACCACGGGCGATCCTGAATTTGCCTTCAAGCTTTTCCCCCTGCTGACCTCAAACTCGGTCGCTGTTCTCATGGATGCGCCCGCGGGTTTATCCAGGGAGCTTGAGGTCGATATCGAGGCAGGGAAGCTGATAGCCCGGATGGTCCATTGCAATCAGGTCATCCTCGGAAGCATCAAGGCCGGCAGGGAAGCTTTCGAGTCGGGAGTAAGGCACCTCACCGAGCTGGCGGATCTATACCATGAGCCCCTTATGAGTCTTTTCACCCACTCCGTTCCCTTCGAAAAATTCCAGGACGTTCTCGACCTGGATTCCAGGGATGCCGTTTTTCCCGTTCTGGAGATGGAATAAACGGGAAACTGTTGATAGGGTCGCAAAAAGTTCAACGCGGAACTTTTTGCTCCACGGAAATGGAAAAACGTGGTTTTCCCTTTCCTCACGGATTCATGACGTGACACCCAATCATGGATCCGGGCGTCCCGCACCCGGGCCGCGTTGACGAATTCTTGGGAAATTGTTTCAGTTCTACCTTCTACTTGTCTTCTTCCTCTCCCGGATACAGGCCGTACCTTTTCAGACGATCATAAAGGGTGGATTTAGGGATCCCCAGGGAGCGCGCGGCGGCCCTGACATTGCCGCTCGATTTTTCAAGGGCCCGCGTGTAAAAAAGCCTTTCCAGCTCCTCGAAATTTTCAGGAAGCCTGTCGATCCCTTCTGCCGGCATCCTTTCCGATTCGTCGAGGAAAACGAGGTCCTTGGGGGTGATATCTCCTCCCCCCGTAAGGATCTGCGCCCGCTCGAGGACGTTTTTTAACTCCCTCACATTCCCGGGCCAGGGGTGTTTTTTCAGGCGGTCCATGGCGGGCGGGGTCAAGGCCCCTCTTCCCTGAAGGAAAAAGGAGACGAGATCTTCGATGTCCTCTTTCCTGTTCCTCAGCGGAGGCACCAGCAAGGGCAGGACATGGAGTCTGTAAAGGAGGTCGAAGCGGAAGTTGCCTTTATCGGCCTCGATCTTCAAATCCCGATGGGTTGCGGCGATGACGCGCACGTTGACCTGGTCGGTTTTCTGGGCCCCGACTTTTCTCGCCTCGCCGGATTCAAGGACGCGCAGAAGTTTCGGTTGAAGGGACAGGGATAGCTCCCCGATCTCGTCAAGGAAAAGGGTGCCGCCGTCCGCCTGCTGAAAAGCCCCCTTCCTCTCTGCTTCAGCCCCTGTAAAAGCCCCTTTGACGTGACCAAAAAGCTCGGTTTCCACCAGCTCGGGGGAAATGGCGCCGCAGTTGATGGCCACAAAGGGGGCATGAGCCCGTGCGGATAGATCGTGGACGGCCTTTGCCACCAGCTCCTTCCCCGTTCCTGTCTCCCCCATCACGAGGACGGTAGCCCCGGTTTCGGCAACCTTTCTTATCATTTCGCAGAGTCGGGCCATTATCGATGAGGAGCCGATGATGCCCGGGAGGGCCCAGGTCTTTTCAAAACGTTCCATCCTTTCCGTTGCCTTCGCCCAAAGGGGCATTTCCTCACTGCCCTCTTCGAGCCGCAGCAGGAAAGGGCCTATGGAAAAATGGGAACCCGCTTCCAGGAGGATCTTGTCGGCCTGTTTGCCGTCCACGAAAGTGCCGTTGGTGCTCCGGTCCATCAACAGGTATCTGCTGCCCTGGCGAACCAGGTTCGCGTGGTGCCGGCTCACAGTTTCGTGGGGGAGGATGACGGCGTTTCGTCTGTCCCGTCCGATGCGCACATCCGGGGCCGACCCGATGTGATATCCTCCAAGGTACCGGTCATCCCTGTAAACATCGAGGCGCATATCCCTACTCCCCGCCCCCCTGGCCTTTAACCAGTCTTTCCTCGTTCATACCCAGGGCCAGACACCGGCAGAGGATTTCACACGACCATTCGAGGGAGAAAAGGGCCTTGAACCCTTCCTCCAGGGTTGTCCCTCCCGCGAAGGCCCCGTGGCCCCGGACCACGACCACGGGGAAAGACCCGAGAAGACCGGGGATTTTCTCCTCGACCTCCTTTGAACCGATGGTTGTTTTCGCCGCGAGAACGGGAATGCGGGTAAAATAGTACTTTCCTTCGGCGTCGACAGGAAAGATCCATTCCCGTTCCATGGAGAGGGCGATCGCGGCCCTCGGGTGGGCGTGGACGATGGCCAGGTGCCCGGTGGAGTTGTAAATGCCGCGATGGACATTAACTTCGGTAGAGGCCCGCTCGAGTCCGGGTGCTTCCCCTTCCAGGGGTATTTCCACCAGATCGCCAGGCGCCAGCTCTCCGAGCATGGACCCCCTGCGGGTGATGACAAGGCGGTCCCCGCGCCTCATGCTCATGTTTCCGCTATGGGAATTGTTCAGCCCCCCCTGAAAGAGAATCCTCCCGGCATCACGAAAAAGGCTGGCGGTGTCGGAGGGAAAATCCTGTATTTTTTCCTTCATCGCATCTGGTCCCCGCTGGCTGGAAATGACTTTTCCGCAGAACCCTACAGGATTCAAGATCCGTACCAGAAGACAAAATACCATGCGAAAACCCTTTTTTCCTTAAAAAAACCGGCAATCTAAGGAGGCCGTTTTTTTTAGTCGCTGGACTTGGGACCCGCCTTCGCATAAAGCTGCGGCGCGGCAGGCGTGGGATGCGGGACCGGGTTTCCTTTCTCCTTTTTCCTTTCCCCTTTCTTTTAAATCCTGAGCGCAAAGGGCCGCGAAGGAAATGCAAAAAGGAATAGGGAAAAGGGAAGAGGGGAGTGGGTAGAAAACCGCAAGGTTCCTCCATCGAGGTCGAGGCAGGTGCCAAAAGATTCCCTTCTGAAAAATCCCGGGGTCGCTTCACACGGGCTTCGTTTCGCGAAAACAGCATTTAAGCCCAACGGAAAAGGCCAAGGTGAGCCTGTTTTTTGAAAGCCCGGGTGCATGGGTCAAAAGCCTTTTCGCCCGTACGCCCCTGCGCCCTCACCCCATACGATGATTCCCTTCTCCCTTCCGTTTTTCTCCCCCTCCTTGCCCGGGCGGCCGCATTCTGATATCTAGAGGCCTGATGAGCCAGCCTCCCAACACCTGCGTCAACCATCCGGATACCGCGGCAAAACGCAAATGCTACCATTGCCTTGCCTATATCTGCCCGGCCTGCCAGAAAAGGATGGGGGGGCACATTTTCTGCTCTGGCAAGTGCTATCTCCGATTCCGCGTGCAGGAATGCCTGGCCGGTTTTAAAAGGGCTTTTCTCCGCCTGGGTCTGAAATTACGAAAGATCGGGAAGTCGGCCGATCGACTGACCGCAAACTGGTTCTTCCGCCTGGTCTTCCTGGGACTCCTCCTCGGGATCCTCTATCAGACCGTCCTTCTGACTCAAATCACCTCCGGAATCCCTGTTCCCCCCGATTCCTCGCCCCTGCCTCCTCTCATCCCCACGGCGGAACTGGTCCAGGAAGGTGAGTGGATGACCCTGGCGGGGGGGGCCCCCGGCTATAGCGTCGCGGTTCTGCTGTCGGACGGGGTGGAAAGGGATATCTGCTCCATCAGCGAGAACCGTTTCTCCTTCCACTTCCAGCCGGAAGTGGGTTCGAGGTCCGTCCAGGTCCAGGTCTTTGGCGATGCCCTTCCCTCCCT
>JAFGWO010000115.1 GCA_016937135.1 Pseudomonadota bacterium | reverse complement strand
GCGTCTTTCCCATCCCGGTAGGCGTCAGCTCCGCCCCTGGCGGCATCCAGCGCTCCTGAAGTCACCCAGCCAACACCCGGCACGAAATGAAGGACGAACTGGCTCACCTGACCTGCCTTGTCGGCGCCTTCGACAATCAACGTCAATCCGTTCATTATGGAAGCCTCGGTATGGGCGCTCGCCATTTCCCCTTCCCGTACTTCCTGGCGGCCTTCCATGGACTCCCTGATCGCGTTGCGGATGGCAATGAGCGTCTCTTTAGTGACATCTGAACCGGCAAAAGCCTCAACCAGCGCTTTTTTGTCCTTCGCGTTCATGCCGAGGAATATTTTCTCAATTTCTTCCTCGGATAACTTTTTAATCTGCTGCGGACCGCCTGAACCGTCCCCCGACCCCTCTCCACCCCCACCATCACCGTCTCCGCCCCCATAACCATTGGCGATGCCGCTCGTTCCCAAAAAAATGAACAGAACCGCTGCCATTGACAGCACGTTTTTCAACCCGACAATCTTTTTCATCAAGGTCTCCTTCATATAGGGGTTCGGTTTGAAATATGAAATCATCTCCCGTCGACAGCCATAGTCACCGTCGGGGCCGGGCCGGCATCCAGATTCACAAAACGGGGAAGCCTCCCGGAGATCGGGACCATTTCCGGAACCATCGCCGCCAACTCCTTGCTGCTGAATCGAAAAAGGCGGACGGCAGGGCTGGATTCGCCTTCGCTGTCAATATGGGTTATGAAAAGTTCGGTGTACGGGGAGGCCGCCTTGCACGTGAAAACGAGCCATCTGGAATTGGGCGACCAGGAATGCCAGGAGTTCATCACGGGCAGGTTGCACTTTAAAGGGCGCATCTTCCCGCCCTGTGCTGGAATTATGCAGAGCCTGCTTTCCTTTTGAAGAACCAGACCCGTCGGACTTTGAGTAAAAACAATCCACCGGCCGTCGGGTGAATATCTCGGAAAATAGTTGCTGTACCCGTTATTGCTTGCCCCTTCCAGCGGGCACGGCCTCCCTCCCTCCCCCTTGTTAAAGGGCACTGAATAGATGTCGAACTGAACATTATATTTTTTATTCAGATCTTCGATGGTTTGCTTCGGGCTTTCATTTAAAACCATTTTATCCAACACTTTTTCAATCAGGCCCTTTTCAGTGGCAGCACCTGAAAAGGCGAGGGTCCTGCCGTCCGGACTCCAGGATGGAGCGGTTTGCACCATGGAATCACTATCCGCGCCCGGCAATATTCCAAATTTTCCCGATTCCCGGTCGAAAAACCCGATCTGCCCTGTAGCCGGGAAAAACAGCTGCGAAAAATAAAGGTCATCCATCATCACGAAAACGGATGTCTCATTCACCGTCGCCGCGAGGTACCGTCCATCGGGAGACAGCTGGGCGAAAAGGCCCATGCTGTAGGTGGCAGGTTCCCTTGCCGGGACCGCGTTCCAGCTAAAGACATCATTTACACCCAGGCCCATTTCCGGCCGCATGGAGGCCAGAACAAAACCGCCCTTGTCCCCGCCATAATCAAAGTCCAGGCCAAACACCCTGCCGTCCGAGGAATACGTATGGCAATTGGCGCAGCTGCCAGGCCCGGCCATGACCGATTCAGGCGCTCCGTAAAAAGAGATGTCGCCGACGAGAAGCTCCGTCATTTCCGGGTTTTGTTTGGCTTTCAGGAAGGGAAGGGGCTTTCTCATGAAAAGGATCCGTGCATCCAGGGCAGCCTCGGAAAAGGAAAAAAAGGTGTCATTCGCAGACAGCAGTTTTCTGCCGCTCCAGCCCCCTATCCCCTGGATGTGGACTTTTAGCTCCTGAGTCCCGGACATCTCCTTCAACCGGTCCCAAAGGTTCTTTTCAGGGATCCACCATGGCTTGTCCAGCACGGCGGTCAGGTACGTGTCTTCCCCGCTTTTAACGGTCAGAAGCCAGGCGGTGCTTTGCGCCGGATCATCCCAGGAGAAGGCGATAGACGCTATTTCGGGGGGAAGGACGGTCCCGGGAAGGGGTTCTAGAATATCGATCTTTCCAAAAACAGGATCCTCATCCTTTTCCAGGCTCTTGATCCACAAGGAAACCGCCCCGGGTTCCAGTGAACCAAAACCAGAATCCACATATAGAAGAGGCCCGGGACCGTCTTTGCCAAAACATTCCAGAGCCGCGTTTCCGAAAAGAAAAAGCGGCACCATTAAAGCGAATGCTGGAAGGATATTTTTTAAGCGCCGCCCTTGTGTGTTCACGGGGAAACTCCGCCTGGATTCCAGGTTCTTCCAAAAACGCGCCTGGCTTTTTATCAGAAGGTCCTGGTAAATCGATGGGTCCAAACCTCACAGCTTCAGGATACGAATCGGCCGCCGGGAATTTGGTGGGGTCAGGTCATGCCTCCCGATGTTTCATCCAAAAAAGCAAGACGGCAGGACCTGACCCCACACGTTCCCTTGGAGTTGAATGACGGGAGGGTAAATTTCAGCCCATTTTCTGGCAACGCATCTTCAGGGAAGCGAACTTTATGATGGCTATCTTTCCCGTCGTGGTTTCCGGCGATCTTTCGAAGGCCATTTTAAGATACGCCAGGGCCTTGTCGATCATGCCGTTCTCCTGGAAGAAATTTCCTCTCTCAAGCAATCCGTCCGCGGGGAGACTTTCAAGATCATGATCAATTTCCCCGGTTACCTCCTTCACTTCGGTGATCGCGACCTTGTGCTTTTTCATCCTTTTCCTCCGCGTTCTATTTCCTTGCATCTTCCAGCGGAAAAAAATCCCGGCTGATCGCCCCCAATGGACCAGTCTCTGCCGATCAGGATGCATCAACCGTACCAGAGCTTTGTCAGGATAAATGTCTTTTAATTTTAATGGGTTATAGAAATTATTAGAAAAAACCCGGGAGGGTGAGGTGCGACATTTTTTTCTATTTTTGACGAAAAAGTAACTTTCCAAATCCCCGGAGACCCTTTATCGGGCACGTCCTTCGGGGAGCAGGCAGATTTTTCCCCTCAGCCGCCTAACAGTCAGGGCCAAACCTCGTCTGCATCCGGGGGCTGGGAGTCTTTTTTTGCGCCGAAGATTCAGATCCCGCGGGCCAGGGAAAGCGCAGGGCCTTGCCTGCAGGTCCCCCTTGATTCCCCTTGTTTTTGGCAAGGATTACCCGGGAGCTTTTCGAAAAGTGAAAGAGACCGGGATCGCGCCCATCCCCGTCAATCCCCGGATTTTTTCCCTTCATCTTCCCTCATTTCATTGGGAAGATGGACGGCCTCCACGTCGCATTCCGCCTTCAGGAAAACGTTCTTGGAAGTCTGGGGGACAAAGGCGTGGCCGATGACCCCGCCCCCTTCCCTTTTGCCGATGACGATGAGGTCGGCCTTTTCCTCTTTCGCCGCCGCCAGGATCTCCTTGTACGGGACTCCGAAGCGAAGGATGAATGGAACCCCTCGGGCATGCCGGCGGGTGAATTCCTGCATATCCAGGGCCGCGCTCTCCATGGATTCCTCCCTGGCTTTTTCAGTGGAGACATGGGGCACGTGGAAGCCTGCGTGGCTGGCTTCGGTGACTACATGGAGCAGGAGAAGCTCATCGCCTTCTTTCGCAAGGGATTTCGCGTTTTCAACCACGATCACGGATTGACCGCCCAAATCGATAGGTACGAGAATTTTACGCGCCATTTTTCGTTCCCCCTTCCCGACACCTTTCCTGCTCTTCCACCCTGAATCCCGGTCGGCAGCAAGGAAACCGCCAACAACCATCCCCCCGGAGTCTTCGCGAATCCTCCCGGGTCGTTGGGCCTCCGGCTGGTCCCCGGAAAGGGCCTTTTGGGTGTTTTCCACCCAGAGCTTCCAGAGCTGCCTCAAATCGTTGCTCATGATGAGGACATTGTGCTTGAGGCCCCGATCATCGAGGAATTGCCCCTGGAGGTGCGCTTCCGTGTGGAAACCCAGATCATTGTAAAAAAGGCTTACCTCGACCTGGTCCTCAACCACTTCGGCAATGACCTTTTCCAGCCCCCCATGCAGGGCACTGCGGAAAAGCTCTCCGGCGAGGATGCTGCCCAGGCCTTTCCTCCTCCACTCCGGCAAAACTGTGATCCTGATGTTTCCCAGATGGGCTGTCCACGGGAATCCACCCGAATGGAGGACCGCAACCCCGACGATCCCCTTTTCCGTCAGGGCAACGAGGGAAAAATGTTTCCAGGGGCTGACCGCGCCATGCCCCGAGACGGGGCGGCACGGATCCATGTCATCACAGCGGATGAACTTTTTTTCCTCCGGAGGAAGGGCCGAAAAGAGGCCCTCAAGGCCCGGGAGGTCTTCATCGCCCGCGGGACGAAGGAGGACCCTTCTCGCGTCCCGAAGGACCGCTTCCCTGGGGTAATCCTCAAGGCTCATATATTACCTTTCCCTTTTTGATTCCGTTACCTAAACTTTCCGCCCGGAACGGGCAGGGGTCTTTCTCACATTTCTGCATATACCATTCCAGAAAATGTGACGCATGGACAAACGCCCTGTTCCCTTGATTTTCCCGCAAAATCGGCGGATCAAAATTTTACGGAGGATCTTTTCCCATCCCCATCCGACGCATTTT
>JAFGWO010000114.1 GCA_016937135.1 Pseudomonadota bacterium | reverse complement strand
TGAAGATATCGCCATTGAAAAAATGCCGCATCGTCTCCGCGGCCCTGGTCATTATCCTGGTCACCGCCTGGCCATCCCTGGCCATGCGCTTTTCCCATGTCCTCCATGAGGACCATGATGTCAGTGATTGCTCCCGGTGCCACATCCGGGGGGCCTCCAGCATTATCCCCGAAAGGGCTGTCTGCCTTCCCTGCCATGAGCCGGCAGACATCGAGGAGACGGTTCTTGGACCCGCCCAGACCCATACCCCTCTCTGGATAAAAACCCACGGCGCCGAATCCCAGGGGGCGGATGCCCAGTGCGTGAAATGCCACTCCCTCTCTTCGTGCATCGACTGCCACAAGGGAGGGGAGCTGGGGCAGGACCTGAAAAGAAGAACGGCGAGATTAGACACCATGCCCTCTACCCATACATCGCGCTTCCGGGTGGTGCATCCCTTGAAGGCAACTGGGGAAAATATCCAGGAGTGCTACACCTGCCACTCGCGCCAGGAGTGCACCGACTGCCATCAGAGCTACCGCAGCCGCTTCCCCGCGCGGGAGCTGGTATCCCATCAGATGAACTGGGAGGCCCTGATCGCCGGGGAAGGCGTCCCGGATCATGAGGGGTTTTCGGAGAACCAGTGCCAGGACTGCCATCCCGGAGGAGCCCTCTCCAGCTCCGAGTGGAGCGACGGGCATTCCCGGGAGGCAAGGCGCAATCTCGCCAGCTGCCAGACCTGTCACCCTCAGGGGGAAGCCTGCATGCCCTGTCATTCGGCCAAAAGCGGGCTCATGGTGAACCCCCACCCCAAAAACTGGAGGAGCATCCAGGGTAAATTCCGAAGTGAATCGCCGGAGGTCTGTGCAAAATGCCACTAGGTCGCGTTTTCCTCGCAGCGGCTGTCGCTTTTGTCCTGACGGGGGCCGGCTGCGCCTACAATCCCAAGGAATCCTCCGAACGTTCACCTGAATTGGGCTACAAGGGAACGGTGGAGTGCCTCTATTCCGGATGCCACGACATCCCCGCCCTTTCATGGGCGCCGGGCTCCCATGCCAACCTCAACGCCTGGCCCGGGTCTGCCGCCGAAACATGCGCGGACTGCCACGACCCCATCGGCGACTCACAGGATTCCGCCCTCATTTTCACCTCCACTGCCGGCGTCATTCCCCAGGAAATCCTCGATGCCCTGGGTCCCACCGCCCGTCCCATCGTCGGGTGCGAGGGGTGTCACGGCTCGGGGATGGAGCACTATGCCTATGCGGGCACCGCCCTTTATTACGGGGACCATCGGGAACCGCTTCCGGAAACGGTATGGCCCGTATTCGGAAACGTTTACCACATGGCCTCCTGCGGCCCTTGCCACAGCCCCGACGAGCATTCCGGAGGGGAGGCCGCGGAAAATATCCTCGCGAACCAGTACGCGGAGTGGTGGGGAAGGGACGGCCAGGGTTTCCTTTATGACGACGGGCACTCGGATTCGCTGGTTGTTGAGACCCCACAGGGGCTTATGACCGGAACCGTCCGCGGGACACCCTGCGCGGCCTGCCATACGGTGGAAGGGTTTGTGACATGGTTTGCCCAAGGGGATACCTCCTGGGGAACAAGCCAGTCCGTGATCGACCGCCTGATCGCGGAAACGGGGGATGCCGATCTCACGGATCCGTCTTCCGTCCCCGGGGGGGCAGCCCTTTCCCAGGTTTCCTGCGTGGCCTGCCACCCCTCCCATGAACCCGGCGTTCTCCTGCGCTCCGTTTCCGGGGCCGTATCAGGGACCCAAAGGCGGGCGGCCCTGTGCATGGAATGCCACAACGTCCGGGGCCTGGAATCTGCCGAAGGTTCCGGGCAGACCAATACTGATGCCCTGGAAATCCCCAGGCACCCCCAGCGGGAGCTTTTCCTCGGATTCGGGGATCTGGCCGCGGACGGCTTGCGCGGAGTGGAATCCCTTCCGGGCTTTTCGGGAACGGATTCTGTCCATGCCGGCACGGACAGCATCGCGGGGGGGTGCACCGGATGCCACTATCTCCGGGTCGCGGATGAAAACATCGAGGATTCCCCCGGGAAGGGGACCACGGGCCACGCCTTTTCGCCCCGGCTGGAAAACTGTTTCGCATCGGGGTGCCACACCGGGGAAGACTTCTATTTAGACGACGGGACGCTGGCTTCCTGGTCGGATTCGACCATCGCCTCCTTCGACTTCGGCTCCATCTATTACTCAGGCACCGCGGGCCCCGGACAGGATCATGACGGGGACGGGGATGTGGAACCTTTCCAGGAGGAAGTCGCGGGGCTCCTGGACGCCCTGAAGAAAAAACTGACTGACAGGGGGGTGGTTTTCGACACGGACCCTGATCTTTTCGACCTGCCGCAGATGGCCGGTCGGACCGCCACTGAAAGGGCCGCGGCGTACAACTACGATTTCGTGGTGGAGGACAAGAGCCTCGGATACCACAACCCGGCCTACGTGGTGGATCTTCTCAAAGCGAGCATTTCCGCCCTCCCCTGATGATATCCGGCGGCCGTAAGCAATGAGAAAGGCCGGAACCTTCGTTCCGGCCTTTTTTTTGTCAATCGCCACCCGGCTGCGTTAATTCAGGCCCTGTTTAAAACCCCAGCCCGAAGTAAACCTGAAAGGTCCCCGTGCGGGCATCCACGTCATCCCCCTCCCACTGACTGACCCTCAGGTCCAGGCCGAGGGTCGCCGCGGGAAAGAGGGACCACCCGACCCCGCCGCCGAGGGTGACGCCCCATCCGTCCACATCCTCGAACTCATGGCCTGAGACGAGGGCATAGACCCTCGGGGTAAAATTCATAACGGGGAAAGTCCACATTGGGCCGAACATCAGGGCCGAGTAATCCCCTTCATCGTGATCGCTCGCCTGCAAAGCCGCCATCAGCCTCATGACGCCGGACCCGACGGTCGCCTCCAGGGTTATCCCCGAACCGGTGTTCACATCCTCGAGGTCGTCGTCAAAGGAGGTGACCCCCACCCCGACCCCGACCTCCATCAGAGCAAGTGAGGAAGGGGGGAAAGCAAGCACCAGGGATGACAAAAGAACCAGGAAAAAGAAACAGGGTGCAAGGGTTTTTCTCATCGTCTGCCTCCAGGATCCGGGATCCGTAGTCGAAAAATCCGCGAATCTGAAATCTGGAATCGCGGCTTAAAGCACGATCTCTTTGGCCTCGATCACTTCCGGAAGGTCCCTAATCTTTTCCAGAACCTCTTCGGGCACCCGGCTGTCGAGGGAGACGAACCCGAGGGCGTTCCCTTCGACCTGTTCCCTGCCGAGGTAAAAACCCGCGACATTGATGTTGCCGTCTCCCAGGACGGAGCCGATCTTGCCGATGACGCCGGGCCTGTCCAGGTTGGTGAAGAACAGGAAATTCCCCTCCGCGATCAAGTCGACCCGGAACTGGTCGATCCCGATAATCCGGCCCTTGAGATCCGCGAAGACCGTCCCTTCGATGGTGTTGGTCCCGCGGTCGGTGATGGCCTGCATGGAAATCATGTCGCTGTAGTTCTTGACCCGCTCCGCCTTGGCCTCGATGATGGAGATCCCCCGCTCCTTGGCGAAATAGGGGGCGCTGATGTAGGAGGCCCCTTCCTGGTGCCGCATCTCCATGAAGCCTTTCAGGGCGGCGAAAGTGAAGGGCTGATATCGGAAGGGGGAATCGAAAACCTTCTCGGAAATGTCGTCGGCGAAAAGGGATCCCACGAGGGTGATGGTCACCTCTTCAACGCGGCCCGGGATGAACTGGGCCAGGATCCTCCCCATCTTTTCCGAAAGGTCGAAATAGGCCTGCAGTTCGGGGGCAAGCCTGGATCTGACGTAGGGCAGGTTGACCGCGTGTTCGTAGGATTCCCCTTTAAGCACCGAGATCACCTGCTGGGCTATGATCACCGAAACGTTCTTTTGTGCCTCGCGGGTGTTGGCCCCGAGGTGGGGGGTAAC
>JAFGWO010000011.1 GCA_016937135.1 Pseudomonadota bacterium | reverse complement strand
GAGTTAAGAGTTCAGAGTTCAGGGTTCAGAGAAAGAACAGGCTTCCAATCCCCGGGCCAATTTTTGACATCCTCCCGGTGGTTAAACCTCGAACGGGGATTTTCTTTTTCCTGGACCTTCGCCAGGAACGTAAAGGAACGGGCGCCTTACGGCGCCCGTTTGCAAACCGGAGAAAGCACCCGATCAATAGTTGTCCAGAGCCCTGTTCAGGATCTCGACCCACCCGCCGTCCTGGCTGAAGGCGGGCGCGGCATCGTACCAGTCGTATCCGAGAAGGATGATCTCTCCGTCACCCTCTTCGATCAAAGTGACCACGCTGTTGCCCGCGCTGTCGAGATACATGCTCATGGCCCCGACGGGGAGCGTTGATGTGAGAAGGGAATCCGTTGCGTCGGCATCGATGAGGGTCGCGGGCCCCCCTTCAAAGCGGGTGCCCGCGGCGTCGGCCGCGTTATAGGATATGGGCTCCTCAATTGATGCAGTTTCCATGGAATATCCGAAGATGGCGTTAACAATATCGGAAAGACCATAACTGTGCCACATCCCGATCAAAGTACCGCCCCCGTCCACGAAGTCCCCGATGACAGATTGCGCAGCGTCATTGAGGTCAGGCAGCAGATCCCCATTTTCCGTTTCTGGGATGATTAATGCATCCCTTCCTTCAAGGGCGGCAGCGAAATCCGTCGAGGCAACGCCACTGAATGCCGTATAGGAGAGCCCTTCATCCTGAAGATGGTACAGGACATTGTACCCCTCGTAACCCTCGTCCCCCATCGGGTCTTCAATATAATCCACATAATTGTCGTTAATGAAGATCGCTACCGACATGGGGCCGTCACCATCGCCATCGCCATTGCCGCCGCAAGCGGCAAATCCGAACGCGAGAACCAGAGCCAATTGGAGAACGAAAACTCGCTTCATCTAATCCTCCCTCCAGGATCTCCTGATACACTGATCAGGAAAAGGCAGCACCCCCCACGGGAATGACTGCGGAATCGGTTCCACAACCCGGATACCAGGTTATTTTAAACTCCCATCAAATTAATAGCAATAAGGCTTTCATGAGAGTCAATCCCCGACTGCGCAGGATATGGGGTCAGAGACCCCCGGGGGGTGTTTTTCGTCACGTATTGTGAAAGAAGATACCCTTCTCTGAACTCACCACTCTGAACCCTGAACTGCCCTTTTCATTCCATTTTCCCAAGGAATTCCTTCACCGCCTCGGCAGCCCTTTCTACGGGAACTTTGGATTCGCAACCGGTGGCCCGTTCCCTGAATTCCACCATTTTTTCCTTAAGCCCTCTTTCCCCGACGGTTATCCTCAGCGGGATCCCTATCAGATCTGCGTCGTTAAACTTGACTCCGGGACGCTCCTCCCGGTCGTCGAAGAGCACCTCGATGCCCGCGGACGTAAGATCCCGGTAAATCTTTTCCGCCACGGAGTGGACGTCTTTTTTCCCGGGATCAAGGGAAAGAAGGATCACCTGGAATGGGGCGATGGGCAGTGGCCATATGATCCCCTTGTCATCATGGTTCTGTTCGATGGCCGCGGCGGCGGTGCGCCCGACCCCGATACCATAGCAACCCATCTCGATGGGTTTTTCCGCCCCGGCTTCATCCAGGAAATGGGCCTTCATGGATCCGCTGTACTTTGTCCCGAGGTAGAAGATGTGCCCCACCTCGATCCCCCTGAGGAAATCGAGCTTTCCTCCGCACTTCGGGCAGGGATCCCCCGGTGCCGCCTCGCGCAGATCCCCGAAGGCCTCGACTTCAAAGTCCACGAGATCCACCTCTGTCAGGTGGATGTCGGCGGCATTCCCCCCCGTGACAAAATGGGACATGCCGGCGACGGCGTGATCGGCAAAAACGGGGATGGCCAGGCCTACGGGGCCGGCGAAACCCACGGGCGCTCCCGTCACCCTTTCCACTATGTCGGGGTCGGCGATTTCCAGGGTGTCGTCTTCGGCCAACCTGCGCACCTTGGCGGGGTTGACCTCGTGATCCCCGCGGACGAGGACCGCCACCGGGCCCCTGTCCCCGTTAAAGACGATGGTTTTAACCAGTCTCCTGGCAGAGACCCCAAGAAACTTCGTCACCTCTTCCACGGTCCTCATTCCTGGGGTCTTGACCTCGATGGGGTATCTTCCTCCTTCGGATGACTCCTTCTCCCCTTCTTTCCGGGGAATTCCACCAGAGGGGGCACCTTTCGGGGGCGGGGCCAGAGCGGCCATTTCCAGGTTGGCGGCGTATTCGCATTCGAGGCAGCTGACCACCCGGTCCTCCCCCGTGTCGGCCAGCACCATGAACTCATGGGACAGATTCCCTCCGATCTTTCCGGAATCGGCCTCCACGGCCCGGAACTTCAGACCGCACCTTCGAAAAATGGCGGTATAGGCCTCATGCATGGCGCGGTAGCTTTTTTCGGCTCCGGCCCTGTCCGCATCGAAGGAGTAGGCGTCCTTCATGGTGAATTCCCGTCCCCGCATGAGACCGAAGCGGGGCCGGATCTCATCCCGGAACTTGGTCTGGATCTGGTAGAGGTTAAAGGGAAGCTGGCGGTAGGAGCGGACCTCCCGCCTCACGAGGTCGGTGACAACCTCCTCGTGGGTCGGGCCGAGGCAGAACTCCCTGCCGTTGCGATCCTTCAGGCGCAGGAGCTCCTTGCCGTAAAAATCCCATCGCCCGGTCTCCTGCCATAGCTCCGCCGGCAGAACGGTCGGCATCAGGATCTCCATGGCGCCCGCGCGGTCCATCTCCTCCCGCACGATGGCCTCCACTTTCCTGATGACCCGTACCCCCAGGGGGAGCAGTTCGTATATGCCCGCGGCGACACGCCGGATCATGCCGGAGCGAAGCATGAGCTGATGGCTCACCACCTCAGCCTCGGTGGGCACCTCTCTAAGGGTAGGGAGAAAATATTTTGAGTAGCGCATAAAAGCTCCTTGGTGAAAATAAGGGATACGAGATCCCTGCTGGCCATTGAAACCCTTCACGGGATCACGAGGAGAAAAAAAGGGCTCTTCGTTCCGTCGTCCCCTCTTTCGGTCGCTCCGTCGTCCGGTCGTTCCCCGCCCTGTCGCTAAGTCGTTCCCTCGTTCAGTCTTTCCTTCCCCTTCTTCCGGACCAGTTCCTCGATCTCCTCCATGAGGGCATCCAGGGCGCCTTCCGGCGTGACCTTTCGTCTGGTTTTCCCCTTTACGAAAAGCACCGCAAACCCTTTTGCCCCCGCGACACCCACGTCGGCCTCTTTCGCCTCACCGGGGCCGTTGACCGGACATCCCATGACCGCGACGCGCAGGGGAACGGAAAGGGTCCGGACCTTCTCCTCCACCTCCCGGGCCCACCGGGCGACATCGATCTCGGTTCTCGCGCAGGTGGGGCAGGAAATGACCCTCACTCCGGTCCTGAGCCCAAGGCAGCGAAGGAGTTCGAATCCGGCATGGACCTCCGGGACGGGATCGCCCGACAGGGAAAACCGGATCGTGTCGCCGATCCCATCAGTCAGAAGGAGGGAAAGGGCGGCCGTGGTCTGGACGGTCCCGGAGACAAGGGTCCCGGCTTCGGTAACGCCAAGGTGCAGGGGGTAGTCCGTTCCCTCGGAAATCATCCGGTAAACCTGCACGGTTTCCATCGGATCCGAACTTTTGGCGGAAACCTTCAGATCGGTAAACCCCATCCCCTCCAGGATCTCGATCCAGCGGAAAGCGCTTTCGGCAAGGGCCTCGGGAGAAGGGCGTCCGTGGGCCCTCAGGACCGAACGCTGGAGAGAACCGGCGTTGACGCCGATCCTGATGCTGGCTCCTCTCGCCCGGGCCGCGTCAGCGATCTCCCTCACCTTCCAGACGGCACCGATGTTGCCGGGATTGATCCTGACGGCATCGGCCCCTGCCTCGAGGGAAAGGACAGCCATCCGGTAATCGAAGTGGATATCGGCAATGAGGGGGATCC
Organism: Pseudomonadota bacterium; assembly: GCA_016937135.1. Taxonomy (GTDB): domain Bacteria; phylum BMS3Abin14; class BMS3Abin14; order BMS3Abin14; family BMS3Abin14; genus JAFGWO01. The sequence goes on along the minus strand of JAFGWO010000011.1, from coordinate 6,375 downwards.
GGACGTTTCGTCTCAGGAAACGGAAGCCCTCAAGGGCATCCTCGTCCTGAACGGCCACCCGAACGATCTCGCACCCGGCGCTGGCCAGGACCTTGACCTGCTCAAGGGTGGATGGACCATCCGCGGTGGGAGTGTTGGTCATCGACTGCACACAGACCGGGGCTCCTCCGCCCACGGTGACCGGCCCTACCCGGACGGGCCGGGTGGGCCTCCTGATAACGGGACATCCCTGCCGCATGGACTATTTGCCCGGTAGAAGCCTTGCGATATCGTTGTAGGAAATGACCAGGATCAGCAGGATCAGGAAGAAAAAACCCACCTTCTGAGCCGTTTCCCGGACATTGACGTTGACCGGCTTCCGTGTGACGCCCTCAATTCCCAGAAAGACCAGGTGCCCCCCGTCCAGGACGGGAATGGGCAGCAGGTTGAGAACCCCCAGTTGGAGGCTCAGGAACGCCATGAAGGCCAGGAATTGCGCCAACCCCGCCCTGGCCGCCTGTCCCGAGACCTGGAAGATCATGATCGGCCCGCCGAGGTTTTTGATGGAGGAGTTCAGGGTTACCAGATCCCACAGAAAGGAAAAAGTGAGCCCGAGAAGCTCGAAATTTCTGGCAGTCCCGAGCCTGATGGATTCGGCCACCCCATACCTTCGGGTCACCGTTTCAGTTTTCGGTGAAATCCCTATGAGCCCGTGTCCCAGGCTCTCGTCCTTTTTGGGGGTAACGGTAAAGGTCCTGGCCGCCCCTTCCCTTTCTATCTCGAAGGTCAGCGGTTTATCGGGGCTGTTATGGATGATCCTGGCCATCTGGTTCCAGTCCGATACCGGGATGCCGCCGATGGCGACCACCCTGTCCCCTTCCTCAATGCCGGCCCTTTCTGCCTCTCCTCCCTTCACTACAAACCCGATAACGGGATCCATGGAGGGGAGGATCCCGATCCCTGACTCGCCTTCCGGATCCTGCTCAAGGGAAACGGAACGGACCCCGCCGGCCCCGGCCACTTCCATCCACAATGATCCATCCACGGAGGCCTTTTCAAGGACCTCCTGCCAGGTTCGGACCTCGCTGCCGTTGACGGACAGGATGCGGTCTCCCGGGCTCAAACCCGCCTTGTCCGCAGGACTTTCCGGCTGGATCCAGCCCGCAACGGGCGCCTTTTCAAGGTACGTCGGGACAGCCGTTCCCAGGAAAAATACCAGGGGCATGATCAGAAAGGCCAGGATGAGGTTCATGAGAGGCCCGGCCAGGATTACCGCCGCCCTCTGGTGAACCGGCCTGGAGGTGAAGACCTTCGGATCGTCAGGATTTTCCGGCGGCTCTTCGGGGTTTTCCCCGCTGATTTTCACATAACCTCCCAGGGGGATCCAGGAGACGCAATATTCTGTTTCCCGCCAGGTAAAACCGAACATCTTCGGAGGAAACCCTATGGAGAACCTCTCCACACGCAGGCCTATCCCCTTGGCCACGAGGAAATGCCCCAGTTCGTGGACGGTGATCAGGACCCCCAGGACGATGATAAAGGAAATGGTTGTGGTCATTTTATCTCTCCGCCCCCCGTGATGAGGGCTTTGGCTCTTTCCCTGGCCATCTGATCCCCTTCCAGGACGCCATGGATTGTCTGATTATCGAACTGGAAGGAAGACTGCATGACGGATTCCACAAGTTCAGGGATTCCGGTGAATGTCAGCGCCCCTTCCAGAAATGCCTTTACCGCTATCTCATTGGCGGCGTTCATCACTACGGACATCCCTTTCCCTTCCATGAGGGCCCGGTATGCCAGTTTAAGGCAAGGGAATTTCCCCGTATCGGGGGTGAAAAATTCCAGGGCGCCCACGGAGGTTAAATCCAGGGAGGGGAATCCCAGATCCACCCTTTCTGGATAGCTCAAGGCAAAGGAAATGGGGATCCTCATGTCAGCAAGCCCCATCTGGGCAAGGACGGAGCCGTCCATGAATTCAACCATGCTGTGGACTACGCTCTGGGGATGGATGAGTACTTCGATCTTCTCGGGCGGCAGATCGAAAATCCATCTCGCCTCGATCACCTCAAGGCCCTTGTTCATCATGGTTGCGCTGTCCACCGTGACTTTGGGCCCCATTTTCCAGCGGGGGTGGTTCAAGGCCATTTCCGGGGTAACTGCAGAGAAATGGTCCGCGGATTTCCCAAAAAAGGGACCCCCCGAAGCGGTCAGGATAACCTTGCGCACCGCTTCCCTGTCCTGGCCCAGAAGAACCTGGAACACCGCAGAGTGCTCGCTGTCGATGGGCACCAGGGTGGCGCCGCTTTTTTTCGCCTCGGCGCTGATCAGGTGGCCCGCAACCACCAGGGCCTCCTTGTTGGCAAGGGCCACAACCTTCCCGGCCTCCACAGCCCTGTAGGTGGGTAAAACCCCCGCCGCCCCGACAATAGCCGAGACCACGATATCCGCACCCTCCAGAGAGGCGATCTCGAGAAGCCCTTCGGTGCCCTCCCTCACAGCGATGCCGGTTCCCTTAAGGGCCCTCTTCGCCTCTTTGGCGGCATCCTCGTCAAAGAGCGCCACGACCTCAGGCCTGAACTGCCGGGCCTGTTTGATCAGGGCCCGCCAGTCGGAACCGCAGGCCAGGCCCACGATATCATACAAAGAGGGATTTGCGGCCGCGACTTTGAGGGCATTGCTTCCAATAGAGCCCGTGGAGCCTAAAATGCTGATCTTCTTTCCTGGATTCACATCGGCGACCGGGAAACCCATGAAAGGAAATAATAAAAGAGGGGCGCGGTGAAAAGAAGGGCGTCCATCCTGTCAAGGATCCCTCCGTGGCCCGGGATGATCGAACCGGAATCCTTTACGCCTGCGTCCCTTTTGATCAGGGATTCGGCCAGATCTCCGGACTGGCCAAGGACGGACAAAAGGAGTCCGGAAAAAACCACGAAGGAAAAGGACCACTGGAGAGGGGCGAACCACCGGAAGACAAGAGCCGCGGCGATGGACCCGAGGATCCCGGCCGCGGAGCCCAGCCAGGTTTTGTTGGGACTTATGGCCGGAGCCAGCTTCCGGCGTCCAAAGGCGCTCCCGGCATAATAGGCCGCGGTGTCACTGGCCCAGATGCAGACAAGGAGGAAAAAAAGGGCCAGGCGGCCCTCCCCCCTCGGGAGGTACAGGAGGATATGGCCAAGGCACCAGACCGGGACAAGGAGGATAAAAAACCCCGAAGCGCTCCGCGTGACTGCTCCCTTGACGGAAAGGCCCCGGACGGAACCGGCCATGACAAGGAGAATCCCCGTCGCCAGCCCCGCCGAGAGTCCGTGGGCCCCCAGGAAAATGCCCCCGGCGAGGATCAGAAGCGAACCTGAATAAACCCACGTCCGGACCAGGGACCCATCGCGGCTATAAACCAGATCGGCCATCTCCCTTACGGCCGCGATCACCGCGAGGGACAATACCCCCGCTGCCAGCCAGAAGGGCGCCCCCAGAACGAGGAAAATGGTGGCGGCGCCGAGGATCAGGGCTGAAACGACGCGCTTCATTTTCCTCCCGACCGGACCTGGCTGGAGGTCAGCCCGAATCGCCTTTCCCTGGCCTGAAACTCCCGGATGGCCTCGTGAAGGTCCTGGATGCCGAAATCGGGCCATGTCTTCCGGGCGACGAAAAATTCGGTGTAGGCGCTTTCCCAGAGGAGAAAGTTGCTCAGCCGCATCTCTCCGCTGGTGCGGATCATGAGATCGGGATCGGGCATTCCCGCCGTGGAGAGGAAAGTCGAAAACAAACTGCTGTCCATTGCGTCCGGGTCCAGCTCACCTCTGGCGATGGCTTTGCCCGCCTTGCGCGCGGCCTCCACAATGTCCTCCCTGCCCCCGTAGCTAAGGGCCAGGTTCAGAGTGAGGCCCGTATTGGCCGAAGACGTTTCGCAGACCTTCCGCAGGGTGGACTGGACGTTTCCGGGGAGGTCGGCGATCCTCCCTATCGTCACCAGCCGGACATTGTTTTTCATCAGGGTGGTGGTTTCTTTTTTCAGATACCGGTCCAGGAGACCCATCAATCCCGCGATCTCATCCTTGGGGCGGCCCCAGTTTTCCGTCGAGAAGGCAAAAAGGGTCAGATAGGGCACCCCCAGACGGGCGCATTCCTCCACAACGGACCGCAACGTCTCCGCGCCGGCTCGGTGACCCGCGATTCGGGGAAGGTTCCTCGCGGAAGCCCACCTTCCGTTTCCGTCCATGATTATGGCGATGTGCCGGGGTAATTCCTGATTCACGATAGTCGGGGCGCAAGATCCACCGGATTGTTGACGGGCATCAGATTTCGAGAATGTCCTTTTCTTTTTTCTCGATCAGTTCGTCGACCTTCTCGATAAATCGATCGGTGATCTTCTGGATCTCGTCCTGGGCGCGGTGGAGATCATCCTCTGAGATCTCTTTTTCCTTCTCAAAATCCTTGGCGGTGCCGATGGAATCGCGCCTGATATTCCGGATGGCGATTTTCCCCTCTTCACCGTGCCGTTTGACCACTTTCACAAGCTGGACGCGTCTTTCTTCCGTCAGGGGGGGGATCGGGATGCGGATGACCTTCCCGTCGTTGCTGGGGGTCAATCCAAGATCGGACCGCATGATCGCCTTCTCTATTTCCTTGATGTTGGAAGGGTCCCACGGCTGGATCACGATAAGCCGGCTCTCCGGGATGGAAAGGGTGGCCACCTGGTTAAGGGGCGAAACGGCTCCGTAATACTCAACAGTTATACCGTCCAGGATCGCAAGGGAGGCCCTTCCGGTCCGGATGGAAGCCAACTCTTTCCCCAAGGTCTCAAGGGTTTTTTCCATTTTGGTTTCCGTCTCAAGGTAAAGTTCCGGAAGCATGGCGAAATCAACCCTCCTCGGCCACTATGGTTCCTACCTTTTCCCCGGCTACCGCCCTGACCAGGTTGCCGGCCCTCTTCAAGCTGAATACCATGATGGGCATGTCATTGTCCATGCAAAGGGCGATGGCTGTCGCGTCCATCACTTTCAGCTGTTTTTCCAGAACGTCCCGGTAAGTGAGGCGATCGAACTTCAAGGCGTCAGGTTCGATTTCCGGATCGGCGCTGAAAACGCCATCGACCTTGGTCGCTTTCATGAGGATATCGGCCCCGATTTCCATGGCTCGCAGGGAAGCGGCCGTATCCGTGGTGAAAAAGGGGTTTCCGGTCCCGGCGGCGAAGATCACCACCCTGCCCTTTTCAAGGTGCCGGATCGCGCGGCGCCGGATGTAGGGCTCGGCCACCTGGCTCATGGCAATGGCAGAAAGAACGCGGGTGGGAACATCGAGCTTTTCCAGTGCGCTCTGGAAGGCGAGGGCATTGATGACCGTTGCGACCATGCCGATGTAATCCCCGGTGGCCCGCTCGATGGTGTTGTCGCTGTTTTTGGCGCCGCGGAAGATATTGCCCCCCCCGATCACCAGCGCCACCTGGACATCCATATGGTACACATCGGCGACTTCGGAGGCGATGCTGCGAACGGAATCCAGATCCAGCCCGAAGGACTCCTGGCCCAGCAGGGCTTCGCCGCTGATCTTGAGCAAAACCCTCCTGTATTTAGAAGGCATCCCCTGGCTCACAAAGACCCCCTGCCGGATCCGGATTCCGACCCGGATTGTTTTGACCCCGCCGTAAGCGTCCTAACAGGCGGCTTCCTTTTCCCGGCCCTCGCGGATTTCGAACCTGGCAAATCTGCCGACGACCACGTTCTCCCCCAGCTTTCCCGCCACGGATTTTACATGGTCGAGGACGGAAACCCCGGACTCCCTTATGTACTCTTGCTCCTCCAGGCAAACCTGCTGGAAAAACTTTTCCATCTTGCCGTCGACGATCTTTTCCAGGACGTTCTGGGGCTTTCCTGATTCTTGTGCCTGAGCCCGGTAGATCTCCCTCTCTTTTTCTACGAGCTGGGCGGGCACCTCGTCGCGTCTGGTGTAAACCGGCTTCGCGGCCGCGACCTGCATGGCCAGATCGCTCACTAGTTCCTTGAAATCATCGGTCCGCGCCACAAAATCGGTCTCACAGTTCACTTCCACGATGACCCCGATCTTCCCGCCCATGTGGATATAGGAACCCACAATGCCTTCGGCGGCTTCCCGGCCGGCCCTCTTGGCGGCGGCGGAGAGCCCTTTCTTGCGAAGATAATCCACAGCCTTTTCCGCGTCGCCGCCGCACTGGGCAAGGGCATCCTTGCAATCCATAAAACCGGCGCCAGTCTTGTCCCTGAGTTCCTTGACCAGGGATGCGCTGATCGTCATAGCTCTTCCTCCTGTGCGCTTTCTTCCTCTGCGTTCTCTTCCCCGACGGCCCCGCTGTCCGGCTCGGGTTCAGCTGCCTGGCCGGCGGCTTCTTCCGCTACCGCGGGGGCTTGAGCCTCGACAAGG
>JAFGWO010000113.1 GCA_016937135.1 Pseudomonadota bacterium | reverse complement strand
CCGTCCGGTTTAGAAAAAAGAAGCGAAATGCCTGGGGATGAGGAACCGCGGGTGAGGGAACGGGAAGCCGCCGAGTGGGTGCGGCGGGCCCTCGAGAGGCTCAAGGCCCTTTAGTGGTCCCATTGTGCTATCGGGATAAGGAAAGATATGCCGGGCAGAGTGGACGTTGAGATTTTCGGCCAGGTTTATACGGTCCGGGGCGACAAGGATCCGGATTACGTCCGGAAGGTCGCGGAATTCGTGGACCGGAAGATGAGGGAGATCTCCCAGGTCACCGAAACGGTCTCCACTTCCCGCATCGCGATCCTCGCCTCCCTTAACATCGCCGATGAATTGATGACCCTCCTGGAGGAAGCGGAACAGCTCAAAGCCAGGATGAGAGAGTTGACCAGAAAGATCGAGTCTTCCCTCGGCCCGAAGGATGGTTAAGGTTTTTGTTTCTTCTTGAAGGTCAGCGGTCTTTCTGCTAGATTATAACTAGCCCCTGCCCTGCTTGTGGAGGCCTGTTACTTTTGAGCCAACACTTCGGTAAGGGGACCTTGGCTGTGAGTGTGGTGTGCATGTTCGCGCCAGCGAAAAGCCTGAAACGCTCCGCCGGGGACCCACCTGGTCAATCAGGTTCAAAAGCTGAACTTGACCACGGCTTTGGGCGGGGGCTTTTAAAAGAATAAATCTGGACCGGCTGGTGGACTATTGGTCGGATTCGGTTCTGCATAAACTTGAAGTTCCATCTTGAGAAGTGTTTCGTGTTCATCAGGGCTGATTTTTGGCCCTGTTTGAAGGTTAAACAACAGGCGGAAAACCCCCGGAAGGGCGTTTCCCTGGTTTTTTAGGGGGGGGGCGCTTGGTTGTTTTTGGGGGTTTCCTTCAAGTCGGGAACCAGTCCTTGTATCAGGCCTCGCCGGTCAAGCCGAATTTTTCGGTTTTGAACGAGTGAGGCTTTCTTGTTTTCCCGAAACGATACAAAGGAAAAAAAGCGGATAAGGGATCGGATCCTCGCAATGAGGGAGAGCCTTTCCCCCCGGGCTGTCCAGGAGGCCGGACGCCGCATCGCCGAGATGGTTCTGGAGGACCCGGCGGCCCAGGGCGCAAAAGTGGTCTGTTCCTACGCCAGCATGGGCAAGGAAATTCCGACGGGGGAATTGATGGACCGTTTCCGGGAAGAGGGGAAAATCATTGTGATCCCGGATTGGGAGGGATGGAAAGAAGGATCCGGGATGCGGGTCGCGGCCGTAGGGAGTGAAAAAGATCTTCTAACGGAAAACCGTCTGGTCCCGCAGCCAGTGGTCACCTCCGAGAATATCGTTCCCATCGGGGAGGTTGACCTTTTTCTGGTCCCCGGCGTCGCTTTTGACGGCTTCGGGAACCGTATCGGGATGGGAGGCGGTTTCTTTGACCGGCTGTTGTCCCTCGCTTCATCGAAGGCCACGTTTTATGGATTGGCATACGGCTTCCAGGTGCTGGGCCGTCTGCCCTTTGAGCCCCATGACGTTCCGGTTCATCGGGTTTTTTCATTCTGATACGGTCCGTCCGACGGGGATGCTTCATATATCGGGAGGGAACCTTAAATGGAAACAACCAGTTTAGTCTTCCTTGTTATTGCCCTGGTCGCCGGCTTCGGCATCGGTTTTGGCGTCAGAGTGCTCACCCAGGCCGCGCTGGACAGAAAACGGCAGATTGAGGCGGAGGGCCTTCTGGATTCGGCCCAGAGGCAGTGCGACAATCTTCTGAAAGAGGCTGAAATCAAGGCCAAGGAATTTCTTCTGGAATCCCGTTCCCAGTTCGAGGAGGAGACGAGGGAGGAACGGAGGGACATTCAGAGGCAGGAAAAGCGTCTCCAGCAGCGAGAGGAAAACCTGGACAAGAAATTTGAATCGTTGGACAAAAAAGAACAGGACCTTGTCAACAGGGAAAAAGCTGTTTCGGGCCAGCAGCGGGTCCTGAGCGAAAAGGAAAAAGAGCTGAAGGCGACCCTGGACGAACAGAGGCTGAAGCTGGAGCAGATCTCCGGGATGACTGTGGAAGAGGCCATGAAGGAACTCAAGTCCATGATTATTGAGGAGGCCCGGATCGATTCGGCCCGCATGGTCAAACGGATAGAGGAGGAAGCCAGGGAAAACGCGGATAAAAAGGCCAAGGAGATCATCAGCCTCGCCATCCAGCGCTATGCCGGGGAATACGTCGCGGAGAAGGCCGTGACCGTCGTCAACCTTCCCAATGATGAGATGAAGGGCAGGATCATCGGAAGGGAAGGGCGCAACATCCGCAGCTTCGAAAGCACCACGGGGGTGGACCTGATCGTGGATGATACCCCCGAGGCTGTTGTCCTTTCCGTCTTTGACCCTATTCGCCGGGAAATTGCCCGGATTGCCCTGGAGCGCCTGGTTGCCGACGGGAGGATCCACCCCGCGAGGATCGAGGAGGTGGTGAAAAAGGTCTCCAAGGAAATGGAAGCGACCATCAAGGAGGAAGGGGAAAAGGCCGCTTTCGACGTTGGCGTCCACGGGATTCACAGCGAACTGATAAGGCTCATAGGCAAGCTCAAATACCGGACGAGTTATGGACAGAATGTTTTGAACCACTCCCTTGAAGTGGCCTTTCTATGCGGGATCATGGCCGCCGAACTGGGGCTCAACGTCAAGGATGCCAGGCGGGTCGGCTTCCTCCACGATGTGGGGAAAGCCGTGGATCACGAGGTGGAAGGATCCCATGCCCTCATCGGCGCCGAGCTGGCCAAGAAGTACGGGGAGTCCCAGAAGGTTGTCAACGCTATCGCCTCCCACCATGATGAGGTCCGGGCGGGATCTATAGAGGCCGTCCTGGTCCAGGCGGCGGACGCCCTTTCCGCGGCCCGTCCCGGCGCCAGGAGGGAGATGCTT
>JAFGWO010000112.1 GCA_016937135.1 Pseudomonadota bacterium | reverse complement strand
GAAGGTGCGGGTTGATCTGGAGGGGACAAGGATGGAGTGCGACCGGCTGGATCTGCAGGCTTCGGAAGGGGACCCTCCCGAAGTCTACCGGGGAACCGCGACGGGCAATGTCCTCATCGTTCGCGGCCAGGACAGGGTGATCGCGGATGAGGCCCGGTTCGATTTGAGGGAGGGAACCGTTGAATTGAGGGGCAGCCCCCGGCTGGAAAGGGGCGATGCGACCATCACCGCCCGGACGATCCTTTACCGCCTCCAGGAAGGGACGGCTGATTTCCAGGGACAGGTTGAGGCCGAGTTTGAGATCCCGGGGGATTAGGGTTGCCACGGCTTGAGGCGCGCTCTCTTACCAAATCCTACCGTGGAAGGACGGTGGTCAAGGACGTTTCCATCCATCTTCTGCCTGGGGAGGTGGTGGGGCTCCTGGGTCCGAACGGGGCCGGGAAAACAACCACTTTCTATATGATCTCCGGTTTGGTCCAGCCTGCGAGTGGTGCCGTTTTCCTCAACGGCAGGGACATAACAAAATGGCCCGTGTTTAAAAGGGCCAGGGTCGGCCTTGGTTATCTTCCCCAGGAGGCCTCCATTTTCCGGGGGATGACGGTGGACGACAATCTTCTTGCGGTTATGGAGGCCGTCCGGGTGAAAAAGCCCGACCGCCCGGTGCTTCTGGAAAACCTGAAGGAATCCATGGGGATCGGACACCTGGGAGGCGCCATGGGCGGATCACTTTCAGGAGGGGAGCGAAGGAGGGCGGAGATCGCCAGGGCCCTTGTTTCCAAACCGGCCTATCTGCTCCTCGATGAGCCTTTCGCCGGGGTCGACCCCATAACGGTTCAGGAGCTCCAGAAGCTGATCCGACAGCTTCGCCAGCAGGGACTTGGAATCCTCATCACGGATCACAATGTCCGGGAGACGCTCGGTGTTACCGACAGGGCCTACATCCTGGCTGCGGGGGTGATCCTCGAGGAGGGGGATCCGGATTCCATTCTCATGAGTGAAAAGGCCAGGGAAATTTATCTGGGAGAAGGGTTCAGGATGTGAAGGGAAAAATCGGAACAGGGAACAGGGAATAGGGAAGAGGGAACAGCGGATTGGATATCAAGACACAGCTCCAGCTGAAGCAGACCCAGCAACTGGTGATGACGCCCCAGCTGCAGCAGGCGATCCGCCTCCTTCAGCTTTCCCGGATGGAACTGGTGGAGATCGTCCGCCAGGAAATGCTGGAAAACCCATTTCTGGACGAATACGCTTCCGCGGAGACGGATACGGAGGTCTCCATTGACGGGATGTCCGAGCAGCCCGGAGAGGAGGCCACCGGCAGCCTGGACCGGGAAGATGAGGTCGATGTCCTCTCCATTCCCAATGATATCTCCGAATGGCAGTCCTACATGGATTCAGGGCAGAGCCTGCCCAATCAGGCAAGGGACGATCAGGAGCAGCCTTCCTTTGAGTCCATGGTCACCGCTCCCACCACACTCGGCGAGCACCTGCTTTGGCAGCTCCATATGTCCCATCTTGAAGGCGCGGAACTGGCCGCCGGGGAGGCCATCATCGGGAACCTGACCGAAGACGGCTATGTTCCCAGCCCTCTGGAGGAGATCCTTTCCCCTTACGGGGAAGAAATCGTTGCCGCTGGACCCAGGGCCCTTGAGACCATTCAGGATTTTGATCCTCCCGGTGTGGGGGCCAGAGACCTCGCGGAGTGTCTTCTTATCCAGGTCAGGCAGCTCGGCATTTCAGATCCCCTCGTGGGGGAGGTCATCAGAAAGTACCTGGATGAGGTGGGGAAGGGGGATTTTGAAAAAATCGCCAAAGGCCTGGGGGTCCCCGTTTCCGAGGTGTTCCGGGTCGTGGACCTGATAAAGGAGCTCGAGCCCAAACCCGGGAGGCCTTTCGGTGGGCGTGAGGCCATCTATGTTTCACCCGACGTCTATCTGATGAAAATGGGGGAGGAGTGGATGATCCTCCTTAATGACGACGGGATGCCGAAGCTCAGGATCAACAGCTATTACCGGGAGCTATTAAAGCATGGGTCTTCCATGACCCCCGAGGACAAGGAATTCCTCCTGGAAAAGGTCCGATCAGCCTCCTGGCTCATCAAAAGCATCGATCAGAGGCAAAGGACCATTTATAAAGTGACCCGAAGCATTCTAGACAAACAGCGGGATTTTTTCGAAAAGGGGGTGAGATTTCTCAAACCCATGGTCCTTCGTGATGTAGCTGACGATATCGGTGTGCACGAGTCTACCGTCAGCCGCATCACCACGCAGAAGTACCTCCATTGCCCGCAGGGCCTTTTCGAGCTGAAATTTTTCTTCAATCCGGGCATCCAGACCCTGTCGGGCGAGATGCTCGCCTCTGAAAGCGTCCGGGCCAAAATAAGGGATATCATCAGGGCCGAGGATGCCGCAAAGCCCATGAGCGATCAGGCCATCGCGGAAATGCTGAGACTCGAGGGTATCGATATCGCGAGGAGGACGGTGGCCAAATACAGGGAGGCGATGGCTATTCTGCCTTCCTCAAGGAGAAAGAAAAGCCGCTGAAAACCCGGCCCCGGTTGGCCTGGAGGCCAGGGTTGACTTTGATTTTTTTCTGTGGTTACGTCAGGACTTTTCGAAAAGGAGGATCGGCAGCCATGCAGATCGAGGTTTCCTTCAAACAAATGGAACAGAGCGACCCACTGCGGGATTATGCCGTGGAAAAACTGGAAAAGGTCCTCAAGCCCCTCGTGGAGCCAATCAACGCCCAGGTCGTTTTCCTCGTCGAGAAATACCGGCATGTGGTCAAGGTCACCGTCCATGCCAATGGAATCGTTATCAAAGGCAAGGAGGAGACGAATGACATGTACTCTTCCATTGACCTTGTCGCGGACAAGCTGGACCGGCAGGTAAAGAAATTCCGGGACAAGATCGTGCAGCATGGCAACAGGGAAGCCCAGAGGGATTATCGCGCGAGCCATCGGGTGCTCACGGAGATCATCACCGAAGGTCCCCCCGAAATCATCCCCCAGAAGGAAATCATCCTCAAACCCATGAATGTCGACGAAGCCCTGATGCAGATGGAACTTTTAAACAAGAGTTTTCTCCTTTTCAACAATGCCGAGACCAACAGCCTCAATGTCATCTACGTAAGGGAAGATGGCCACTTCGGGTTGATTCAACCTCAAATGCACCCATAGGGACGGCGGCCCGCAAATGAGAATAACGGATTACATGACCGAGGCAGACATCCTCCCCGACCTTCAGGCCTCAACGCGGGAAGAGGTCCTCCAGGAGATGGTGAGGCACCTTTCCGATGAGGGAAAAATCAGCGACCCTTCCGCTCTGGTTCAAATTCTCCTTGAAAGAGAAGCCCTGGGGAGCACGGGGATCGGGTACGGGGTGGCTATCCCTCATGGGCGGCTTCCAGGTTTGAAGGAAATCCTCATGGTCTTCGGGCGCAGCGGGGAAGGGATTGAGTTCGACGCCCAGGATGGAAAGCCCGTGAAGCTGTTCTTTCTGCTTGTTGCGCCGGAGGACTCGGCAGGGCTTCATCTGAAAGCCCTTGCCAGGATCTCGCGCATCCTCAAGAATCCTGAATGCAGGTCTTCTTTGATGAATGCCAAAGATCGCGAGGGTATTTACAAGGTCGTTCGTGAAGAGGATGAGAAACAGTGAGATCTCCATCCCCCGGGATTTTCTGATTCCCGGGTTTAGCGAGGTTCATTGCGGGGCTGCCCGGGAAACCGTGCCAGCCCTGTTTTTTTGGAATGATCCTGACAGGGTCGCGAAAAGTCCGGTTGGGACTTGACGCTTCCCGAAAAGGGGAAAGCGTCGTTTTCCCCTTCCTCACGAATCAAGGACTTGCCGGGGCGGTCCTGGTTTAAGACGCCCCGGGCGGGACGCGTTGATGGCTTCGCAAAAAAGCCGTCAATCCATTAGCCAGGCCGGTGGAAACAGCAAAAAGGAGGCGGTCGGCGCTTTGAAAGGAAAGACCGGGACTGACGCGGAAGAAGCCCGGGAGGGAAGATCCGACAGGTTGCTGTGGATCGGTGCGGTCCTCTTCCTCCTGGTCCTCATAGGGCTGAGCTTTCAAACCTTGTCGGAGGCCAGAAAGGAAGCCGGCTTTGCGGTTTTCAAGGAAGGGTACGTTTTTTCCCAACGGGAGCGGACGGAAAGGGAAAAGGCGGTCAGGGCCCTCGAATGGGACTTCGTCAGGGTCCCCGGGGGCACTTTTGAAATGGGGGATATCTTCGGAACCGGCCATTTCGATGAGATGCCTGTCCACCTGGTCACCTTGTCCGATTTCTGGATCGGCAAATATGAAGTGACGCAGGCGCAGTGGAAGGCCGTCATGGGTTATAATCCTTCCAATTTCCTTGGAGATGAACGTCCCGTTGAGAACGTGACCCCCGCGGAGGTGGACGAATTCATCCGGCGCCTCAACTTCCTCACCGGAGAAGAATACCGGCTGCCGAGCGAGGCGGAATGGGAATACGCCGCAAGAAGCGGAGGTAAAAAGGAAAAATTTTCAGGCTCGGACGATGCTGATGATGTTGCGTGGTTTTTCCGGAACTCAGGGCGTCCAGGGACATTTCCGGTTGGGAAAAAGGCGCCCAACGGTCTGGGGATCCATGATATGAGCGGCAACGTATGGGAAATCTGCGCGGATTGGTATGACGCGGCCTACTACGCGGTGAGCCCGGCGGTTGATCCGCCCGGGCCGGCGACCGGTGTCTACCGTGTTGTGAGAGGCGGCCGCTGGGGCTACGATCCGGCAAGTGCCCGCACCACCAACCGTTTTAACGACTTCCGTCTTCTTCTGTGGGGCGATTCCCTCGGTTTCCGGCTCGCGAAAAGCAGCTAGACTGCCCCGGTCGGAGTTGAAAGAGCCCGAATCCGCCGTTTCACCGGAAGTCCAGAGCGCTCCAGAGGGATTCCTGGAAATCCTTTCCGTGGGCCGTCGCCCGGTAGATCAGGACGATAGATCAGGACTGTTGACACCATCCCTCAAAGCCACCACAATGAAAAGGAAAAGAAAAAGGCAGCCCATGGGCCCCGATCCCCTGGCCAGGGGGAGACGGCATGGGTCGGCGTTGGAGCGACTGTTTCTGGACGATGAAGCGGGAAGATGACCGGAATCCCTGTTCGCACTTTTTTTGAGCACAACCGGGAAGATCTCGGCCTCGAGATCATCGCCGGATCGGAGGGGTTGGGCAGGAATATCGCCGCCCCGCGGATCCAGAAGCCCGGACTTGCCCTTGCGGGATTTCTGGATCAGCTCCAGGAGGAGAGGATCCAGATCCTCGGGGAAACGGAGCTCTCCTATCTCAAGACCCTGGATCCATCCGTCGCCGAAAAGAGGCTGGAAGTCCTCGCCTCGACTGCCATTTCCTCCCTGATCCTGACGAGGTCCCAGGATCCCCCGCCCATGCTTCCGGTCTTTTGCGATAGGTTTAATCTTCCCCTCCTGAGAAGCCCCCATTCCTCCTCGACCCTGATACGGGGCATCGTCGGCTATCTTGAGGAAGTCCTTGCCCCTGAGATCTGTCATCACGGCTGCCTTGTCGATGTCTTCGGGGCAGGCATTTTCATCATCGGCGAAAGCGGGATCGGAAAGAGCGAATGCGCCCTCGGGCTGATTGAAAGGGGCCACCGGTTCATCGCCGACGACATGGTCGTTATACGGAAGAAGATCCCGGGGATCCTCATCGGCCGGGCTCCGGACCTTCTCAGGAACCACATGGAAATAAGAGGTCTCGGAATCATCAATATCAAGGACCTTTTCGGTGTTTCCTCCATCCGGGCCGGGCAGAAAATAGATCTCGTGGTGGAGCTGGTTCCGTGGCAGCCCGAAACGAAGGTAGATCGTCTGGGCCTTGACGAGAGGACCTATTCCATCCTGGATGTCGAGGTTTCCCGTCTCGAAATACCGGTTCGGCCTGGGAGGGATCTGGCCCTGATCCTGGAAGTGGCTGCCCGTAACCATCTTCTCAAAAAAATGGGGTTTTACGCCGCCAGGGAAATGCACCGGAACCTGTCCGATCTCCTTGCCGCTGGTGAGAAGGCCAGCGGGGAACCGTCCCGATGACGGATACGGAATTTCTGATCATCTCCGGGTATTCCGGATCGGGAAAGTCAACGGCTTTAAGATCCCTCGAGGACATGGGGTTTTACGCCGTCGACAACCTCCCTGTGGACCTTCTGCCAGCCTTTGTAGATCTTGGGTCCGGGACGAATCCGCCGTTTTCCAGGGCGGTTCTGGTTATGGATATCAGGGGCCAGGAGACCGTCCGGCGGTATCCGGAAGCCATTCGATCCCTCAGGGACAAAGGGGTAAAAATTGCCCTGATCTTTCTCGACGCCTCTCTGGACACGCTTCAGAGGCGTTTCAGTGAGACGAGAAGGGTTCACCCTCTGGATCCCGCCCTTTCCCTTCCTGAAGCCCTTGAACGGGAAAGGGAAGTTTTAGAGCCTCTCTATCAAACGGCGGATATCATTGTCGATACCACCGGGATGAGCCCCCACGATCTCAGGAAACTCATGAGGGACCGGTTCGGGGCCGTAAAGGAGAGGGACAAGATGCTCCTTTCCTTTGTATCGTTCGCTTTCCGTTCCGGTCTGCCAAGGGAAGCCGATCTTGTCTTCGATGTGCGCTTTCTCGCCAACCCGTTTTTTGTGGAAGGGCTCCGCGAGAGGGATGGACGTGACCCGGAAGTCAGGGAGTTTATTGAAAGGGCGCCGGGCACGCAGGAGTTTGTGGACCGACTGGTCGCTTTCCTTGACTTTCTTCTTCCTAAATACCTTGAGGAAGGAAGAGGATATCTCACCATCGCCATCGGCTGCACGGGGGGAAAGCATCGCAGCGTAGCGATAGCCGAAATGGTTTCGGGGTATTTCGCGGATCGCGGACCAGTCTGGGTGCAGGTCCGGCATCGCGATCTTCCGGAGGGTTAGAAGGATGATAAAGGAGTTCGGTGTGGTCGTCGTTGCCCATGGAGATTTGGGAAGGTCCCTGAAGGAAACCTGCGGGATGATAACGGGAGATGTTTCGAGGATCCAGAGCGTTTCCATCGATTCTTCGGATAACGTGGAAGTGGTCCGCGGGAAAATTTCCGCGGCCATTGATGAGGTGAGGGGCAGCAGGGGGGTCATCCTCCTTGTGGACATGTTCGGCGGAACCCCGTCGAATATTGCCCTGTCTTTTCTGGGGGGGGAGGATCTCGAGGTGGTGACCGGCGTCAACCTCCCCATGCTCACCAAACTGTTTTCCATCGATCCGGAAACCTCGCTGCACGATGCGGCCGTTCTTCTCAGGGACTACGGCCGTGAGCACATCAAGGTGGCGACCGAGTACCTGACGGGCAGCTGACCATGTCAATCGTTCTGGCACGAGTGGATGACCGCCTGATCCACGGGCAGGTTGTCGAGGGGTGGGTCCCATATGTCCGCGCCCGCGCCGTCATTATCGCCAGCGATGAGATCGCCGATGATCCCGTCCGCCGCCGTCTCCTGGGTTTGATCGTTCCCGATCATCTTCGCCTCCTGGTAGTTCCCGTCCGGGAACTCGGGAAAACCCTGAAGGAGGTGGAATCCGTGAACGTGCTTCTTCTCTTCGAGGACCTTTCCGATGTCCTTGCCGCAATGAATCTGGGCGTTGATCTGGATCGGGTAAATCTGGGGAACCTGCACCATGTGCGGGGAGGGGTGGAGGTGACGCCTGCCATCTTCCTGAACAGGAACGACATCCAGCTGGTCCGCGATCTCTCCAGGAAAGGGGTGAAAGTGGAAGCCCGCGAGGTTCCTGAGAGCAGTTCCCTGAATCTGGCGGATTTTTTCGCCGGGTCGGAGCCGTTGGTGTGAGCAGCTTCACCTGGGTCGGCGCCATCATCCTTGCCAGCATTTTCGCCGGGGTTGTGAGCATAGACCGCGCGGCCTTCGGGCAGTTTCAGATCTCCCGCCCCCTGGTCGCCGCTCCTCTCCTCGGGCTTCTCATGGGTATCCCCATGGAGGGGGTCGTGACCGGGCTGGTTTTCGAGCTCCTTTTCCTGGATTCCCTGCCCGTGGGGTCCTTTGTCCCCTTAGAGCCCCTCTTCCCGGCCCTTCTTTCGGTAGTTTTGGTCGGCACAGGGCAGGTCCCCCCCTCCGCCCTGCCAATGGCCTTCGTCATTTCCCTGCCGTCGATGGTTGCCGATCAATGGGCGGAAGTCCGCTGGAGGCGTTCCAACGAGCATGTCTTTAACCGGGCCCAGGCCTGCGTCCGCCTCGGAAGGGCAGATCTGGCCCAAATCCAGATGGGACTCGCCATTTTCCGGACAGGTTTTTTCCATTTCACAGCTTTTCTCGTTTCCTGTGCGATCCTCGTTCCTGCGGGAAGATTGTTGATGGTCAGACTGCCGGATCTGTCGGGTTTCTTCCTTGTCGCGGCCCTTGTCCCCCTCCTAACGGGACTTTCGGCCTTTTCCCGCAGCCGGCTCCGTAAAAAAGAGGGATGGATCCAGTTCGCCGCGGGACTTTTCTTCGGTCTCCTTGCGGGCCTGGCTTGAGAGGCGTCATGAGTCTGTCTTTTCAGGACCGGGCCGGGATGTTCTGGCGATCTTTAGCCGTTCAGGGTGCCTGGAATTTCCCCCGGATGCAGGGGTTGGGATTTCTTTTTATCCTTATTCCCTGGTTTCGGAAGGTGAAAAAGGAACGCTTCGGGAAGGCGTGCATGAGGCATCTGGGTTATTTCAACACGCATCCCTTCCTGGCGGGATATGTCGCGGGGGTCGTAGCCCGGATGGAGGAGGAAGGAAAAGAAAAGGAAAGCATCCGGGCCAGGGAAAGCCTCATGGGACCTCTCGGCGCCCTGGGAGACGGTCTTTTCTGGGCGAGGCTTCGGCCAGCTGCCATCTTCATCGCTCTCGTCGTCTCCCTCTTCTGGCCCTGGGCTGCCGCGCCGGCCCTTCTCGTCTTTTTCAACGCCGTCCACCTCAAGGAAAGGTGGTCTGGAATCAAGGCGGGATATAACCGGGTGGAAGGGCCCATTGGGGGCATTTCCACACGATGGAGAAAAATGATCTCAAACTTTTGCGAACGCGTGATCCCGACCGCGTGTGGTTTTATCCTGGCTGTCATGGCCCTGCGCTCGGGAAAGCCTCTCCTTGTTCTTGCGCTGTTTCTCGCCGGATTCCTGCTCCATGGCAGAAGAAGTGGCCCCGTTGTCCTTGGATCCCTTCTTGCCATGGCCTTGCTCCTTGGTTTTCTGGGGGTGGAGATGAAGCTGCCATGGTCCATGTGACGGTCACGATCTGCAATGAACTGGGAATGCACGCCCGGGCGGCCGCCCGCTTCGTTCAGGAATCCTGCAGATTCCAGAGCGAGGTCTGGCTGAAAAAAGGTTCCAATCGGGTGAATGGAAAAAGCATCATGGGAATCCTGACCCTAGCGGCGGCCAGGGGGCAGGAGATTGAGATCGAGGTCCAGGGACCCGATGAGACAGAGGCCCTTGAGGTACTCAGGTCCCTCGTTGATCGCGGTTTCGAGGAAAAAAAAGTCCCGGATTAAGGGGCCATTCCTTGTTAAAAAGGGCGGATTTTGTTAAATGGAAAAATTATACCAGGTTTCTTACCCGAAGGGAGTCCATGAATGAGCATGACATCGTTTCTTTTCACCTCGGAGTCCGTCACCGAGGGGCACCCGGACAAGATCTGCGATCAGATCTCCGATGCCATCCTTGACAGCCTGATCAAGGAGGATCCGGCTTCCAGGGTGGCCTGCGAGGCCCTGGCTACGACAGGGCTTGTCATCCTGGCCGGAGAGATCACGACCCAGACCTACGTCGAGATACCCGATGTGGCCAGAAGGGTCATCAGGGATATCGGCTACGACAGCTCCGATATGGGTTTTGACTGGGAATCCTGCGGAATCCTGACTTCTATCCACAAGCAGTCCCCCGATATCGCCATGGGTGTGGATCCGGGGGGGGCCGGAGATCAGGGTCTCATGTTCGGCTACGCATGCACGGAAACCGATGTCCTGATGCCCATGCCCATAGTCTTTGCCCATGCCCTGACGAAGAGGCTTGCCCGGGTCCGGAAGGAGGGCATCCTCGATTTTCTCAGGCCGGACGGCAAATCACAGGTCACGGTCGAGTACCACGAGCACATGCCTGTTCGCATCGAGGCGGTGGTCGTTTCGAGCCAGCATTGCCCGGATGTCAACGATTCCAGGCTCCGGGAGGGGATCCTTGAGGAGGTTATCAGGAAAAGCCTTCCGGAGGAGATGCTCGACAAGGACACGAAATATTTCATCAATCCGACCGGGAGGTTCGTCGTCGGGGGTCCCATGGGCGACACCGGGCTGACGGGGAGAAAGATCATCGTCGACACCTATGGCGGGCAGGGAAGCCACGGAGGGGGGGCCTTTTCGGGAAAGGATCCCTCTAAGGTGGATCGGTCTGCGTCCTATATGGCAAGGTACATCGCCAAGAACATCGTTGCGGCCGACCTTGCCGAGCGTTGCGAGGTCCAGCTGGCCTATGCCATAGGGGTGCCCGATCCCGTTTCGGTGATGATCAATTCCTACGGGACCGCGAAGATTCCACCCGACGATATCGCCAGGGCGGTAAGGGAGGTCTTTCCATTAAAGCCGCGGGAGATCATCCAGACCCTGGATCTTCTCAGGCCGATCTTCGAAAAAACAGCGGCCTACGGACATTTTGGGAGGCCGGAACCCGAGTTCACATGGGAAAAAACGGACAGGGTTTCAGACCTCAGGAAAGCGACGGGGATATAAAGAGCCATGAAATATCACATCAAGGATCCTGATTTAGCCGAGCAGGGCCGCCTCCGCATAGAGTGGGCTGCCCGGACCATGCCTGTTCTCGCCCTTATCGAGGAGCGTTTCAAAAAGGAGCGTCCCCTTGAAGGGGTCCGGGTGGCGGCCTGTCTCCACGTCACCACCGAAACCGCGCAGCTCATGAAGACCCTGAAGACAGGAGGGGCCGAAATCATGCTCTGCGCCTCCAATCCCCTGAGCACGCAGGACGATGTTACCGCCAGCCTTGTGGTCCATGAAAAGATCCCGGTTTTCGCCATCAAGGGAGAGGACAACGACACCTATTATTCCCACATCCAGGCGGTCCTCGACGGGGCGCCCCACCTTACAATGGATGACGGTGCCGATCTGGTTTCCGTTCTGCACAAGGACCGGGCCGATCTTCTGCCCAACCTCGTCGGGGGGTCGGAGGAGACGACCACCGGCGTGATCCGGCTCAAGGCCATGGCCAAGGATGGTGTGCTCAAATATCCCATCATCGCCGTCAACGACGCAGATACAAAACACCTTTTCGACAACAGGTACGGGACGGGTCAAAGCACCCTTGACGGGATCCTCCGCGCCACCAACCGGTTGATGTCGGGCTCTGTTTTCGTGGTTGCGGGGTATGGCTGGTGCGGACGCGGTCTGGCCATGCGGGCGCAGGGAATGGGAGCGAGGGTCATCGTCACGGAGGTGGACGCCATAAAGGGGCTTGAGGCGCTCATGGACGGCTATTCGGTAATGCCCATGGCCGATGCGGCGCCCCTTGGGGATTTTTTCTGCACAGTGACGGGAAACATCCACGTGATAAGGGAAGAGCATTTTCTGGCCATGAAAGACGGCGCCATCGTATGCAACTCGGGGCATTTCAACGTGGAGCTGGATCTGGAATCCCTGGCCGGGGTCACAGGGGAGAGGAGGGCCATCCGGCCTTTCATGGAAGAGTTCACCATGAAGAACGGAAAGCGGGTTTATGTCCTGGCTGAGGGCAGGTTGGTCAACCTTTCGGCGGCGGAGGGCCATCCCTCGAGCGTTATGGATATGAGCTTTGCCAATCAGGCCCTGTCCGCCGAGTTCATGGTGCAAGAGGGACGCAACCTGGAAAAGAAAGTCTATTCCGTCCCCGAGGATATCGACCATGAGATCGCCCGTTTAAAGCTGGCCGCCATGAATGTGCGGGTCGATACCCTGACCGAGGAACAGGTGAAATATCTCGGTTCGTGGGAAATGGGGACCTGAAAAACAGGAACCCTGCAAGAACAGGGTTTCTGCTTTTCAGGGGTCCTGAGTCCAGGGTTCAGAGTTCAGGGAAAAAGCTTCCAGGCCCGCCAGGGCGGGTTTTTGTTGTGAGTGTAATTCCCGGAAACCGAAAAGGTTTAACGTTTAAGAGAACCTGCGCTTGTCATTGCGAGGCTGATACCTGGGCCGGAACAATCTCGGGAATTATCAGTTCATTTGAAAAGGGCAATCAAAAAAACACCAGGTTCACAAAGTTTACGAAGTAAGATTTTTTCAGATTTTTATTCTTCCCCTCTATCGAGAAATAAGAAAGGCCCCGCATCCTTGGATGCGGGGCCTTTCTTCTCTGAACTCTGAACT
>JAFGWO010000111.1 GCA_016937135.1 Pseudomonadota bacterium | reverse complement strand
GCCTGACAGGCCCTGGCCGGATTCACCCGCCCGGCCCCCTCTCCTGACGTGGATTCTGGTGTCCCCTTCCTGAAGGGAAAAATCCAGGATCTCGAACCGTTCCAGAACCTTGAGGATCTCCCTGATCTCTTTGATATCCATGCTACCGCTCCTATCTCACCCGCTCAATGTAGGCGCCCGATCTCGTATCGATCCTCAGCACATCCCCCTCATTGATGAACAGGGGCACCTGGATGACCGCGCCCGTTTCCAGCTCAGCCGGCTTGGTCGCTCCCGAGGCCGTGTCCCCCTTCAGCCCAGGTTCCGAGTTGACCACTTTAAGCTCTACGAAGTTTGGCAGTTCAATCCCCATGGGACGGCCGTTATGGAGCTGCACGCTCACCTCGAGCTGCTCTTTGAGAAAATTGCTGAGGTCCCCGATGTCCTCCACGCTCATCCCGATCTGCTCGTAGGTGTTGGTGTCCATGAAATGATAGCCGCTTTCATCGCTGTAAAGAAACTGCATCACCTTTTCCTCAAAATCCGGCCTTTTGACCTTGTCTCCGGACCGGAAGGTCCGTTCCAGCACGTTTCCAGTGGCAAGGCTTTTCAGTTTGGTCCTCACGAAAGCCCCCCCCTTGCCCGGTTTGACGTGCTGAAAGTCCACTATGGAAAAAGGTTCACCTTCCAGCTCGATCTTCAACCCTTTGCGAAACTGATTGGTGCTGATCAAATCTCTTCCTCCCCGCTCCCGCGTTCGAAAGATTTAAGGATGTCATGCGCCCCGATGAGCGCCAGCCGGTACCCGGAAGGGCCGAAGCCCGCTACGATCCCCGATGCCAGATCGGAAATGAGGGATTTTTCCCGGAAGGGCTCCCTTGCGTGAATATTGGAAATATGAACCTCCACAAAAGGCAAACCCGCGGCCGCCAGGGCATCCCGGATGGCAACGCTGGAATGGGTGTAGGCCGCGGGGTTAATGACGATAGCCCCGTACCCTTCCCCATGGGCCCCCTGGATCCTCTCCACGATTTCCCCTTCATGGTTGGACTGAAATGTGCCCACCTGGATGCCGAGGGTCGCCCCGGTCCGCACCAGATCCTCATTGATATCCGCCAGGGTCCATTTCCCGTAAACCCCGGGTTCCCGGGTACCTAGGAGGTTGAGGTTGGGCCCATGAAGAACCAGGACCTTCCTCACCTGAATTCCCCCTCAAGCTTCGGGGCCGCGATCCTGAGATGGTACCGGATCTTTCCGTAGTTGGCCCGGCTGGAAAGGGCGACAGCGATGAAGTAATCATCGGTGACCAGGCGCAGGAGGAAAATCCCTTTCTGGGTGTCTATGACAACCTCCTGGACCCTTCCCGCCGAAAGAGACTCTGAAGCCTTCTGAATATTTTTTATGGCCGAAGCGTATTCGATGCCGACAGTCTGGATGCTGCAGTCCGGATCAATGATTTTCTCTCCGATGGGGATCCCGTCCATCCCCATGATAACCGCACCCTGAACCCCGTCCGCTTCCTCAACGATGTCCCTGAGCACTTCCTCAAAGATCATTGTTTTTCATCCTTTCAGCATTTTCCAGCCACCGCTCCAGAATCTCCAGGGGATCCCTGGCGCTCGCGGGGTCCTTTTTGATCTCATCCGCTTCCGGGTTGCCACCAACCTGTCGGGGGATGTCCATCCCCGCAGCCTTTCCCTCGAGGGCCCGGAGTTTTTCCAGAATCCCGTTGTCCCCGGGCCTCTGGACCAGAATCTTACGGTAGATATCCGCGGCCTTTTCCCTTAATCCCTGACGGGCGTAAAGATCCGCCAGGGTTTCGGTGGAAAGATCCTCTTTTGCAACATCCGCCGGATCCTTGACAGGATCCGGAGCAGGCGCCGCGGGTTTTTCGAAGATGGGAATTCCCTCCCAGTTTCCTGAGGAAACATCGTTTTCCCCCGGGGATTCCTCCGGATGGGCCGCATTTTCCCAAGGTGGGGTCAAGGGAAGTTTTTCTTCCCGCCCTTGAATCAAGGGGGCCGAAGCTTTCAGTCCCGGCCCGGCCAATTGCGTGGAAGTGAAGGAGGGGGGCTCCACCACGATGGGGCGACTCCGTCTATTCAGGACGGCAAAGGGGTCCATGGAATCCCTCAAGCCCGCGGACTTTAAAGTTTCTTCCTCGCGGGACCCGTCCCGGTCAGCGGTCTCCTTTGCCGTCTCCCCGGAAATATCGGGAGGGGGGGCCTCAACGGTGGGCGGAAGTTCCCCCTCCTCGGCGACGATCTCCACATCCTCCTGGGCCTCCTCAGCATCTTCCAGAAACGCCACCGCTTCCAGACCCAGCTCCTCGATGAAATCCTCTTCTTCCGTTAAATTTTCATCCCCGGAATCCTCCGGCCCCGAGGAGATCTCTTCGTCTTCCCCGAATTCCAGATCTTCCCCTTCCATGGAAGGCTCAGGGATAGCCGGCCCCGGAGAAGCACCCGAATGGAAAACGGCGTCATCGCCGCCCGCCTCTTCGGGCACGGGTGGATGGACCGGAGCCTCACTCTTTGCCTCCGGGCTTTTAATTTCATAGGTGAGGATCTGCCCGGTTTCCTCTTCGGCCCGGACCCCCGGCGAAAATTCAACGGGTGTCGGCAAGGTCGCCTTCTGACGGACGGACTCCAGGAGTTTTTCCACTTCTCCGTCCTCGGGGCTCAGAAAATCGGCGGCCTCCAGTGCCTGCAGGGCGCCCTGGACATCCCCCATGCCCAGCAGGACCTTCCCCAAAAATTTCTGC
>JAFGWO010000110.1 GCA_016937135.1 Pseudomonadota bacterium | reverse complement strand
CTCGAAAAGGGCCACCGCCTCGGCCAGTATCACCCCGGCCAGGACAAGCCCCTGCCCTCCGGCGCCGCTGAGACGAACCTCATATCTTGCGGCCATCACTCCCTCCCGCCGCGAGCCGGGCGGACCTTCTCGATGATCTTCCCGTACTCCTCGCAGTATTCCGGCTTGACTTCCTTTCGAAAAACCCCTGTGAGAATCTTGCCCTCGCGCTTTTCCGGAGGAAGGTTTTCGGAGGCCTTCAGACCGATGGTGTGGTCCTTGAACCAAAGAAGCATTTCCGCTCCGCTTCCCAGCTTGTTTCGCCGACCGAAGGTGGTGGGACAGGTGCAGAGGGCGTCGATTACGGCAAAGCCCTTGTGCCCGATCCCCTCCGCGATCTGTTTTTCCAGGGGAAGGACGTGGTAGGCGGTGCTCCGGGAGACGAAAGTGGCCCCGGCGCCCATAGCCAGCTGCACAACGTCAAAAGCGTAATCCGGGTTTCCGTAAGGGGTGGTGGAAGCCAGCATCCCGTGGGGCGTCGCCGGGGAAAACTGCCCTCCGGTCATTCCGTAGATGCTGTTGTTGAAGACCACAAGGGTGATGTCGATGTTCCTCCGGCAGGCGTGGATGAAGTGGTTCCCGCCAATAGCCAGGGCGTCGCCGTCCCCGGCCACAACCAGGACCGACAATCCGGGATCCGCCATTTTCACCCCCGTGGCAAATCCGAGGGCCCTGCCATGGGTGGTGTGGAGGGTGTTGAAATCAACGTAGCCGGGCATCCTGGAGGCGCACCCGATGCCGGAGACCACCACCGTCCTGTCCTTGTCAAGACCGGCCCTGTCGATGGCGCGCAGGATCGCTTTCATGACAATCCCATGGGCGCAGCCGGGACACCAGATATGGGGCAGCTTGCCCGGCCTGATATATCGGGCGTAATCGAAAGCCATCACGCGACCTCCCGGATCCTCTGCAGGATCTGCGCAGGGGTAATGGGGTCCCCGTCGGCCCTGTTGACGCCTACAACCTCCGCGCGCCCCCCGGCGCACCTTTCCACCTCCAGGATCATCTGTCCCAGGTTCATCTCGGGGACGATGATGACATCCACCCGGTCCGCCATTTCCCTGGCCGCCCTCTCCGGAAAGGGCCAAAGGGTCACCGGTCTAAGGAAATCCACGGGAATGCCCTCCGAAAGGGCCTCTGAAAGGGCGGATTTGCAGGAACGGGCGGAGGAACCGTAGGAGATCATCCCGACACGGGCGCCTTCCCTGCGGACATCCTCGTATTTTTCGATGAAGGAAAGGTTGCTGGTAATTTTGGCGAGGAGCCGTTCCTCTTCAGGCTGGACCAGCTCGGGTTTATTGGTGGGAAAACCGGTCTGGTCGTGGTTCAGTCCGGTAACGTGCCACCGGTAGCCCATCCCGAAATCCGCCATGGGAGGGATGATTCCCTTGCTGGTGTCATAGGGCCGGTAATCCTCAGGGGGGACCTCGGGACGGGGCCGGTCCCAGATCTCTAGCTCCCCCTCCTCCGGGATGGTGATTTTCTCCCTCATATGGCCGATGATCTCGTCGGTTAAGAGGGAAACGGGGGTGCGGAGCCTTTCGGAAAGGTTGAAGGCCCGGACCGTCTCGGTGAAAATCTCCTGGACCGAGGAAGGGGCAAGGGCGACGGCGGGATGGTCGCCATGGGTGCCCCATCTGGCCTGCATCACGTCGGCCTGGCTGGGTCCCGTGGGCAGGCCGGTGCTGGGCCCCCCCCTCATGACGTTCACGACGACACAGGGGACCTCGGTCATGCAGGCAAACCCGATGTTCTCCATCTTCAGGGAATACCCGGGACCGCTCGTTGCGGTAAGGCTTTTCTTCCCCACCAGGCTGGCCCCTATCACGGCCGCCATGGCGGAGATCTCATCTTCCATCTGAATGAAGCTGCCGCCGATCATGGGCAGCCGGCGGGAGAGAAACTCCGCCACTTCGGTGGAGGGGGTTATGGGATAACCGGCAAAGAAGCGGCACCCCGCGTAAAGGGCGGCCTCCGCGACAGCCTCATTTCCCTGGTAAAAAACATCCCGACCTTTCATTTTTCCCCGGACCCCTTCTTTCCCGTTCCATGGACTTCGATGGCAAAATCGGGGCACCTGAGCTCGCACTGCATGCACTGGATGCAATCCCGGATGCGCGCCACATGGACTTTAAATGATTGAATTTCCAGGACCGATTTCGGGCAGAACGTCACACAGATGCCGCAGCCCTTGCAATAACGGGGGATGGTGATGATCCTGAGATCCCCGTGATCCGCCGCGATCCTCTCCGGATCGCCCTTTTTATCCACGCTCAAGGATCCCTCCCTCATCGTCCCAGGATCTGTGCGACCGCCGAGCCGATCCTGGCGGGGCTCTCGCTGACGAGGACACCCGCGCCTTTCAGACTTTCGATTTTCTCCGCGGCCGTGCCTCTGCCGCCCGATATGATAGCGCCGGCGTGTCCCATCCGCTTCCCGGGGGGGGCTGTCAGCCCCGCGATAAAGGCGACCACCGGCTTTTTAATGCCCTCCCTGATGACCTGGGCGGCCTCCTCCTCAGCGGTCCCGCCGATCTCGCCGATCAGGACCACAGCCTCGGTGTCGGGATCCTCCTCAAACAAAGGTAGCAGATCCCCGAAGGAACTCCCTATCACGGGGTCGCCCCCGATCCCGATGCACGTGCTCTGCCCTATGCCGAGATCCGAAAGCTGGGCGACAGCCTCATAGGTGAGGGTCCCGCTCCGGGAGATGAGGCCGACGCTTCCCTGCTTATGGATGGCCCCCGGCATGATCCCCATCTTGCATCGCCCGGGGCTGATGACGCCGGGGCAATTGGGACCGATCAGGCGCACGCCCTTTTGCCGCAAGACAGCCTTGACCTTCACCATTTCCAGGGTCGGGATCCCCTCCGTGATGCAGACCACCAGCTGGATCCCGGCATCGGCCGCCTCGAGGATGGCATCCGGGGAAAAAGCGGGGGGCACAAAGATCAGGGAAGCGTTGGCCCCCTCCTTTTCGACCGCCTCGGACACAGTGTCAAAAACGGGAATGCCATCCAGATCCTGCCCACCCTTTCCCGGGGTGACCCCTCCCACGACCTTCGAACCATAGGCCACGCACTGCCTTGTGTGAAAAGCCCCCTCCCGGCCCGTCATGCCCTGAACGACGATCCGCGTCATTTGATCCACCAGAATGCTCACACCAGACTCCCTCCAACCCGGGCGGCCTCGACAACCTTCCGGGCCGCTTCTCCAAGCCCTTTGGCGGGAATAAAGCTCATTCCCGATTCCTCAACCAGGGTAAGGCCCAAGGGGGCGTTGGTGCCCTCCAGACGGACCACCACGGGGACTGTCACACTCAGGTTTTT
>JAFGWO010000109.1 GCA_016937135.1 Pseudomonadota bacterium | reverse complement strand
TTCATGCGTTTCCCGAATACCACGAGGGGGTAATAGGCGAGAGGGAGACCCACCATGGCCAGAAGCCCCAAGGTGGCGTTCCGGTAAAAAACGACCCCGGCCAGACCCACAATCATGAAAAAATCCCGGAAGACCCCCACGATGGCCTCTGTCAGGGCGGTCTGCACCATGCTTACATCGTAGGTGACTCTCGACATGAGCACCCCTGTCGGGGTATCGGTGAAATAGGAAAGGGAGAGGCGGTGCAGGTGTTCGTAAAGATCGTTCCGGATATCCTGGACAATATTTACACCTGTCCGGCTCATGAGATAAACCCGGAAATACCGGAAAATGCCCTTGACGAGGTAGATGACAAGGATCGCCAGAGGGATGAGGAGAAGCATCCTCCGGTCGCCTTTCAGAAATACATCGTCCAGGACATTCTTGATGATCAGGGCGGAAAGGGCTGTCATGGCAGCCACCCCGAGCATGCACAGGGTGGATAGAACGAGTTCCCCGGTGTAGGGCCGGAGGTAGGGAAAAAGCCTTGCAAAGATCCTGAACTTATGTCCCAACCGGGCCCCCTTCCTCCATTCCCGCAAAAGGAGCCAGGACAGCCCGGGCGGCGAGCCTGGAGGCCTCCCGCCCTTTCAGGGATTCTCTGGCGGCCTCCCCCGCTTTTCTGTAATCCTTTTTCCTCTCATCGTTCCGGACCAGGTCCAGGAGGGCAGCCGCGAGTCTTTCCGGGGTCAAGTTTTCCTGGAGCAGTTCCTCCACCACCTCCCGCCCCGCGAGAATGTTGGGGAGGCTGACCCACGGGATCCTGACCAGGCGTCTGGCCAGAAAGGAGGTCAGCCATGAGGTTTTATAGGCAACGACCTGGGGTGTTCCTATCAGGAAAGCCTCGAGGGTGGCGGTCCCGGACGCGATCATGGCCGCGTCGGATCTTCTCAGGACGTGCCTGGAACCTCCCTGAACGATCGTTAACGGGAGATCTGCCGATGAGGATGAAACCATCTCCTGAACCAGGGGCATGGGGACCGTATTGGCAAGGGGCAGGAGGAAGCGGACCTTGTCGCCGAGTTGGCCGCGGATCAGCTTTGCACTGGAGAGGAAAACCGGAAGGATTTGCCTGACTTCCGAAAGCCTGCTTCCGGGAAGCAGACCGATGACCATTCTCCCGGGATCCGCGAGATCAGGATCGGGAGGGATCGGATTGGGCTCCTCCCTTTCCAGGAGTTCCAGAAGAGGGTTGCCCACGTATGTCACGGGCATGCCGCGGGACCCGAAAAATTCCTCCTCAAAGGGAAATACAGCCAGGACCCGGTCCACGCATTCCCTCAGGGTTCGAATCCTTCGCCCCCCCCACACCCAGAGCTTCGGAGGGACATAATAAAATACGGGGATGCCGAGTCCCCTGGCCTCGCGGGCGATCTCGATGTTGAACCGGTAAAAATCCACCAGGACCACGGCGTCCGGGCGCTCCTTCCGGACCCGTTCCCTGCCTTTTTCCAGGATATTTCGAAGCTGCCGGTAATCCCGGATCACCTCCCAGAACCCCATAACGGAAAGATCCCTGATATGGGCAAAAAGTTCGATGCCGGCACCCGCCATAAAATCCCCGCCGATGCCGCTTAACCGGATATCGGGTTTCAATTCCCGCAGGGCTTCCCCCAGGAGGCCTCCGTACATTTCCCCGGAAGCCTCTCCGGTGAAGATCATGATCCGGAGTCCCATGATATTGCCCCGTCCTCCTTTTCCCGGCAGACCATCAGGCGAACCCCCGTTTTTTCACAAAGGGCAATCACCTCTTCCCGATCCAGGATGAAGCAGCGGCCTGCTTCCACCACAATATTCCCTCCGCCCCCTCCGGCGAGGACTTCAACGGTGTGTGTCCCGATGGTGGGGACGTCGAAGCGAAAGTCATGGTTCTTAGCCGCCCTTTTCACGACGGTCAGGCCTTTTCCGGCCATGTTAATGGCTCTCTTTACGGTCTCGTCGGTGCCCTCCATCCCCTCCACAGCCACAACAGCCGCGTTTTTTATAACAACCGCCTGCCCGATTTCCAGGTCGGCCAACTGCCGGGCCAGGAACCAGCCCAGGGTTAGATCATCCAGTGCGGCAGAATCAGGCGTCGGACCCATGGTATGGCTTTTGGATGGAACGAGACTGGGGACAATTTTCAGGAGGGATGGGACTTCATAACCTTCCTTTTCAAGGAGGCGGACGAATGCAAGAAGGATGGATCCACCCCGGCGGTCCTCAAGCCCCCCGAGAAAGGACAGCATCCGCGCATCAAACTTCCCTTCCTGGTAAATCCCCCTGTGGGCCACATGCCCCGCAAGAACCACCTGCGAGACTCCGGCGTTCCTGAGGGACGCCAGAAGATCCCCGAGGCGGTAGAAATCCACCCACTCGGTTTCCCAGTCGGGATCTTCGAGCTCCGGCCGGGCAAGGTTTTCCAGAGCAATCACGAAGGCGCGATTTCCCGATCCTGAGAGGGAACGGGCGATGTGCAGGGGGAGATCGCCGGCCCCGGCGATGATGCCCAAAACACGGTCAGTATCCCTCAACGGGTAATACCCCTTTCCGATGAGAGGATGAACCGGATCAGTTCCTCCACTTCGGAAGGCATAGCCTGCTCTGCCCTGACCATGGACACCGCTTCGGCGAGAGAAAGGTCCGAACGGAAAAGGATCCTGTAGGCCTTCTTGAGGCCGGATACGGCATCCGGGCCGAACCCCTTGCGCTTCAGGCCTTCAAGGTTGAGGCCTGCCAGCCTGGCCCGGTCGCCCTGAACGATCATGAAGGGCGGAACATCCTGGACTACGAGGGATCCCGCGGCAATGAAGGCCATCTTTCCAATCCGGCAGAACTGGTGAACCCCGGCTAATCCCCCCAGGATAGCCCCGTCGCCGACGGCAACGTGCCCTCCGAGGGTGGCCGCGTTGGCAAGGATCACCCCATGGCCGATCCGGCAGTCGTGGGCGACGTGGCTGTAGGCCATGAACAGGTTATCGTCCCCCACCCTCGTTTCCATCCCTCCTCCCTCGGTTCCCAGATGGATGGTGGAGAACTCCCGGATGCGGTTCCTGTCCCCGATAACCAGGAAGCTTTCCTCGTCCTGGTATTTGAGGTCCTGGGGAACGGCCCCAATGCTGGCGAAATGAAAGATCCTGTTGTCTGCTCCGATGGTGGTCCGGCCTTCAATAACGGAATGGGAGCCGATCACGGTGCCCCGGCCGATCCGGACATGGGGCCCCACGATAGCAAAAGGACCGATCTGCACCCCTTCGTCAAGACTTGCCCCGGGATCGACAACAGCCCGGGGATCGATGGTACAGGGTTTACCTTGCGGCACGTTATCCCCCATCGGCGCTCTTCCCCTTACCGACGAGCATGGCCTTCATCTCGGCCTCGGCGACCAGGGTTTCCCCTACGTAGACCTTTCCCTCGAAACTGGCCAGGGTCCCCCTGAGCCTGGTAAGGTTTACCTCCCCCCGAAGCTGATCCCCCGGCACAACCGGCTTCCGGAATTTGACCCTGTCCATGGAAAGAAAGTAAACCACACTCCGATCCAGGGTAGGCCCGGACATTTCAGGGTTTTCAGCCGTCGTAAAAGCCAGCACCCCCGCCACCTGGGCCAGGAATTCGATGATGAGGACGCCCGGCATGACCGGGTGTCCGGGGAAATGACCCTGGAAGAACTCCTCGTTGATGGTGACGTTCTTGATTCCAACGGCCCTCTTTCCCGGCACCATCTCCAGGATCCTGTCCACGAAAAGGAAAGGGTACCGGTGCGGCAGGATCTCCATGATTTCGCGCACATCCATTCAGTTGCCCTCCTCTCCTGCCTTCTGTGACCTTTTTCTTTCCCGGGCCTCCAGGTTGATGACCTTTCTCCGGAGGTCATCGAGCTTTCCGAGGATCGCCGTTGTGCGTCGCCATTTCCCGCTTTCAACAGCCGGGATTCCGGCCACCGTCTCCCCGTCCGGGATGTCCTTGAATACCGCCGACTTCGCCAGAACGGTGACGCCGTCTCCAATCTTTAAATGACCCGCCGCCCCGGACTGACCTGCCATAACGACACGGTCTCCAAGTCTGGTGCTCCCAGCTACCCCAACCTGCCCCACAAGGAGGCAATTTTCCCCGATTCGCACATTATGGGCCACCATGACGAGGTTGTCCAACTTGGTCCCCGATTCAATCACCGTCTCTCCCATGACCCCCCGGTCTATGGTGCACCCCGCGCCGATTTCCACATCGTCCCCGACCCGCACGCTTCCGGCATGGACGATCTTGTAGTGTTTTTCTCCTTGTCTGGCGTAACCGAAACCATCGCTCCCGATCACGGTTCCACCATGGACGATCACCCTCTTTCCGACGGCAACCCCCCATTCCAGGACCACATTCGGGTGGATAACGCTGTCATCCCCCACTGTCGCCCCGGGACCAATATAGACGCCCGGCATCAGGACCACCCTGTCCCCGATCCGGGCCCCCTGGCAAACAACCGCAAAGGGATGGATGCTGGGCTGCCTGCCGACCCTTGCTTCGGGATGCACGAAGGCCCTTTCGCTGATGCCCGAAGACTCATAGGGACTGGCGTAAAAGGCCTCCATGGCCCTGGCAAATCCCAGATAGGGGTCTTTTACCCGGATGAGATTCAAACCCGCTTCCCGGACGTCAAGCCCCACGATAAC
This sequence comes from Pseudomonadota bacterium, assembly GCA_016937135.1. GTDB lineage: Bacteria > BMS3Abin14 > BMS3Abin14 > BMS3Abin14 > BMS3Abin14 > JAFGWO01. The sequence goes on along the minus strand of JAFGWO010000109.1, from coordinate 6,646 downwards.
CCCCCCGGCCCGGGTTGTCTTCAGGGAGGAGGCGTAACGGGGATTGGAAAGGAAGGACACCTGCGAGGGCCCGGCCCGGTCCAGAGGGGCGACCCCGGACACCTCAAGCCCGGGATCCCCTTCCAGAGCCCCTTCCAGAAGACGGGCCAGATCCCCCAAAATCATGGTCTTCACGGGGTCTTTTCCCCCTGGAACCGTTCGTTGTAGATCTTTATGACGCGGTCGGTCAGATCCATCCCCTCTTCGAAATAGATGACCCCGCTCCCGCTTTTTTCCAGAATGAGCGTAAACTCTTCCTCCTTGGCGATCCCCTGCGCGATTTCCACCAGGCCCTCCAGGATTCGTGAGGACAGCTGCTGGTTTTCCCTTTCCTCTTCCTCTTTGGCGGAAGCAACAAACTGGAGAAGCTGGGTCCTCTTCCTGCTGTATTCCTCCTTCAGGTCCGCCAGGGCCTTTTCGCTCACGACGGGGCTTTTGATTTTTTCCTCGAGGGTATCGAGTTCCGCCTTCATGGCTTCTACCTGGCCCTGTTTTCCTTCGTGCTTTTCCCTTAGGCGTTCCTTGGCCGCGATCCCTTCCGAGGTCGCGTTCAGGGCTTTTTGAAGATCCACCACGCCGACTTTCATCATAACCGCCGCTCCGGATGGCACAGAAACAAGGCCCAGGGAAAAAACGGCGATGGCTGTTATGAACCATTTCCTGCTTTTCATCAGACTGTTCCTCCTTTTTTGCTTCTCCCCTATTTTCAAGCTTGAAAGCTGTATCATAATTTTCCCTTTACCCTAAAACAGGGTCCCTATGCTGAATTCCCAGCCTGGCTGCTCCTCCTCCGGAAGCGGATCCAGGTTGAACCCCCATTCCAGCCGGAGGACTCCGATGGGGGCAACCCAGCGGAAACCGAACCCCGCTCCGTACCGGAGATCACCGAAATCCACGTCCTCCCCATCCGCCCATACGTTGCCGGTATCCAGAAAGAGCACCCCCTTGACCTTGGCGTCCCGGATCAGGGGATAGGCGGCTTCCAGATTGACAAGAAAGCTCTTGGTGCCTCCAACCGGTTCACCGTCCTCCAGGGGGCCAACCTCCCTGTACTCGAACCCGCGAAGGGTGTAGAGACCTCCCATGAAGAATCGTTCCGATATGGAAAAATCCCCGCCCCCGAAGCTGTTGATGGTCCCGACCTCCAGATGGGCGCTGCCGATGAGATCCCCGACGATGGGTTTGTAGGCGCTCCCTTCGAGGATGAGGCGGATAAAGTCGTTGGTTCCCCCGAGCATGCCCCCGGCAACTTCCGTGGAAAGGTTAAAATTCAGACCTTCCCTGGGATCCATGGGGAAATCCCTCGTGTCGTAGCCGAACCCGAACCGGACGGAGGAGGTGGTGCTCTCCCCCTCCTGATCCTTCACGTACCGGCTGGCGTTCTCGCTGACATCATACACTTCGTAATCAACCCGGCGGAACCGCGCCGAGAGACTCGTGACATCGCTGAGGCGATACCCCAACCTGAGGCCCCCGCCGATGCTGCTCTGGGTGTAGGTGGAATACTCGGTTTCCCTGTCAAAAAGATCGAACCCGAAGGAATAGGCGCTCGAAAAAAGCCGGGGTTCCGTGAAACTGAGGCTGTATTCGGAGGTTTCACTGCCCGCTTCCAGGCTGAGATTCAACCTTTGGCCCCTGCCGAAAAAATTCCCGAGAGAAAGCTGAAGGGTCCCCACAAGACCCGAGACGCTGGAATAGGCCATGCCCGCGGAAAGGGAGCCGGCCCTTCCTTCCTGGACCTTGACATTGATGTCCCCCTGGCCTTCCCCGACCTTCTCGACGCTGACGCTCACAGACTCGAAAAAACCCAGGGAATTGATATACTTGCGGGAATCCTCCAGTTTTTTCTGGTTAAAGAGCTCCCCTTCCATGAGGCGCATTTCCCGCCGGATGACATAATCCCTGGTCTTGTAGTTCCCGGCAATATTGATCCACCTGACCTGAACCAGAGGGCCCCGCTCGAGGGCCATATTCAGATCTACCATTCCGGTAGCCGGATCCATCCGGAACTGGGGATCAATCCGGGCCCAGGCATACCCCTGATCCCGATAGCTGTTTTCGAACATGCGGATATCTTCAATGACCTTGCTCCGGACGAAAACATCCCCCTCGACCACTTCGGGCAGGGCCCTCGCAAACTCCGGTGGCCCTTCCCAGTCTCCGGAAAAGGTCGCCTTCCCAAGGAAATACTGCCGTCCCTCGCGAACATCAATGGCGACGTAAACACCCGTTCCGTCGGGGTGGGAACGAACCTCGGGTTCCTCCACGGCCACGTCGAGATATCCATTTTCCATGTATAGATACTGAATGCGGGCAAGGTCATCCTTTACCGCCGCCTCGTCATACCCGCCCGATCCCGAGAGGAAAGCGAGGGGGCCTTTTTCCCGAAGCTGCATCGCCTTGAGTACGGTCCGGTCCTCCAGGGCCTTGTTCCCCGTGATATCGATCTCCGCTACAAGGGCTTTGGGACCTTCTTCGATGTGGTAGGTCAGGATGACTCCCTCTTCCTCTTCCCGGAATTCGGTGCGAATCCGTGTTTCGTGGTATCCGGAAGCCCGATAGGCGGAGAGGAGGGCCTTGACCTCGCTCCCGGTTTTTCCCTCGTCGAAAAAGGAGAAGGTTTTCATAACGAGCTTCTCCTCAAGCTCCTGGTCTGAGAGGACCTCGTTCCCCTGGAACTCTATTTTTCTGACAGGGGGAAATTCCCTGAGCCGCACCGTGAGGATGACGCCCGAATCGTCCTCCAGGGCGGAGATGGCCACCCGGGAAAAGGTGCCGAGCGCATAAAGGTTCCGGATGCTCCTGGTTACCAGGGATTCTTCGAAGGGTTCCCCTTCCCTGATCTCAAGGGCCCTCTCGACACTGGTTCGGTCCACCCGCTCCAACCCCTCGATCCTGATCCCCGCGACAAGAGGAGCCCCGGCGGCCTCACCGAGGAAAAGAAGGACCTGGAGGAAAACCAGGGAAAAAAGTGCGACCGTACGCTGCCTAAGGACCACTTTCGTCAGGCCTCCCTATGCAGGGTGCCGTCCCGGAGCTGAAACCTCCGGGTGAACCGCGCGGCCATCTCCCTGTTGTGGGTGACCACCAGGAAAGTGGTGCCCAGGGACCTGTTGAGATCGAGGAACAGGTCCTGCACCGAACCCGCTGTCTTCACGTCCAGATTTCCCGTCGGCTCATCGGCCAGAATGAGGGAAGGATCATTGACCAGGGCCCTGGCGACGGCTGCCCGCTGCTGCTCCCCTCCCGAAAGTTCTCCGGGCCGATGGTCCATCCTGTCTTTTAACCCCACCTTTTCCAGGAGCAGCGTCGCTTTTTCCCTGGCCATTGACTTTTCTTTCCCCGCGATGATGCCTGGCATCATGACGTTTTCAAGACAGGTGAACTCAAGAAGAAGATAATGCATCTGGAATACGAACCCGATCCGGCGGTTCCGGAACGATGCCAGACGCTCCTCGCCAAGGAGTGCAATATCCTCGCCGTTATGGAAAATCTGGCCGGCCGTCGGCCGATCGAGACCGCCCGCGAGGTGGAGGAGAGTGCTCTTTCCGGCTCCGGAAGCCCCCAGAATTCCCACAATCTCCCGTTTTTCCAGGAGGAGGTCCAGCCCGCTGAGAACCTCGATCACCCGGCCCCCTTTCGAAAAAACCTTGGAGAGCCCCCGGGCCTCAAAAACCGGAGGGACCTTGATCTCATTCATACCGCAGGATCTCCACGGGGTTGAGCACCGAAGCCCTGTGGGCCGGATACACGGTAGCGGTGAAGGAAACTCCGATGGCGGCCAGACAAATGGAGAGGACATCGAGAAACTGGATTTTCACGGGGAGGGTGGTGACATAATAAACGCTGCTTGGCAGCTCCACAAACTGGTATCGGGCAAGGATATAGCAAAGGCCCAGCCCGAGGAGAAGGCCGAAAACCGTCCCGCCCAGACCGATGACCAGCCCTTCGATCATGAAGATCTTTCCGATGCTCTTTCGGGTCGCTCCCATTGCCTTGAGAATGGCGATTTCCCTTCCCTTTTCCATGACGACGAGAATGAGCGTCCCGATGATGTTGAAGGCGGCCACCACGACAATCAGAACCAGGATGACGAACATTGTGATCTTTTCCAGCTTCAGGGCGGAAAAAAGGTTCTGGTTCATCTCCTTCCAGTCGCGCACCCAGAAAGAGTAGCCAAGTGATTCCTGGAGATCCTCCGCTACTGCCTCCGTTGTGTAGACATCCCGCACCTTGACCGCCACGCCGGTTACCATCTCGCCCAGGTCGAAAAATTCACGGGCGGCGGGTATGGTCACGAGAACGAGCCCGGTATCGTATTCGTACATTCCGGTGTCAAAAATGCCGGCGACGGCAAACCGTTCCATTATAGGGACCATCCCGAAGGGGGAAGAGATCTCGGAAGGGGATACGAGGGTGACGGAATCCCCGAGGCGGAGTCCCCTCTGTCGGGACATCTCGATCCCGATAATAATCCCTTTGTCATCCAGTTCGGTGATCGCCCCCTCGACCATATTCTTGGAGAGATCCGTAACGGAGCTTTCCAAATGGGGGTCGATCCCGCGAATAACCACCCCCGTAACGTCCCCGTTGGTTTTGAGGAGGGACTGGCCCATCACATAAGGAGCCGCCGCGACGACCTCAGGATGGCCCTTGACCTCATCCAGGACCCCTGACGGGTCGGAAAGGCCCCCTGTCCCGGTCACCAGGATGTGGGAGGTCGTCCCGAGGATCCGTTCCTGCATGTAGGAGGAAAATCCGGTCATCACGGCAATCACGGTTATGAGGGCCGCCACCCCGAGCATGATCCCGAGGACGGAGATAACCGTGATCAGCGACACGAAGGCGTGTCTCCTGCGAGACCTCAGATGCCGCATGGCGACAGTCCACTCGAAAGATCCCAATAGCTGCTCCTGACGATGCCTTTAAAAGGGAACCGGGCTCGGTTCCGCGAGGCCTATTCGGGCCTCTGGTGGGGGAAAAGGATAACGTCCCTGATGGAGGGGGAATCGGTGACCAGCATGACCAGCCTGTCAATCCCTATCCCCTCTCCCGCGGTCGGGGGCAGTCCGAATTCCAGGGCCCGGATATAATCGGAATCCATCCTGTGGGCCTCTTCATCCCCGGCGGCAAGCTCCTCGACCTGCCTGCGGAACCGCTCCTCCTGGTCCCGGGGATCGTTAAGTTCGGAAAATCCGTTGGCGATCTCCATTCCTCCCGCGAAAAGTTCGAAGCGTTCCGCCACGGAGGGATCCCGGTCGCTCCTTCGGGAAAGGGGAGAGACCTCGATGGGATAATCGAACACAAAGGTCGGCGATATCAGGGTCGGTTCCACAAAGTGTTCAAATATCTTGAGATGGACCTTCCCTAGAGGATCGCCTTCGGCGAAGGGAACCTGGGCCTTTCTGGCAAAGGCCCTGGCCTTCCCCATATCATCCCGGGCCGCGCCGGGAAACCCCTCGATGGAAAGAAGGGCCTCCATAAAGGGAAGTTTATTAAATGGCTCCGCGAAGTCCATCTCCATCCCCTGAAACCGTAGAACCTGGGAACCTGTGCTGTTGGAAACGACGAACCGGAGGAGATCCTCCGTAAATTCCATCATGTCCCTGTAATCGGCATAGGCCATATAGAATTCCAGCATTGTGAACTCGGGGTTGTGCATCGTTGAAACCCCTTCATTGCGGAAATTCCTGTTGATTTCGTAGACACGTTCAAAACCCCCGACCACCAGGCGCTTCAGGTAAAGCTCCGGCGCGACTCGAAGGTACAGATCCATATCAAGGGCGTTGTGATATGTCACGAAGGGGCGGGCCGCGGCGCCGCCGGGGATCGGCTGCATCATGGGGGTTTCCACCTCCATGAAGCCATGTTCGTCAAGGAAAAGCCTCAGGCTCCGGATCAGGGCAGTCCTCGCACGGAACACATCCCTGACCTCCGGGTTGGCGATGAGATCGACATACCGCTGGCGATACCTGATCTCGATATCCTTGAGGCCGTGCCATTTTTCCGGAAGGGGACGGACCGTCTTGGTGACAAGGACCAGCTCCCGGACCAGGATGGTGAGTTCCCCCGTCCGGGTCACGAAAGGGGTGCCGTGCACACCGATGATATCCCCCACGTCGAGGACCTTGTAAAGTTTATACCCTTCTTCTCCGACGATGTCCTTTTTTACAAAAATCTGGAGCCGCCCTGTGGGGTCCTCCAGGTGCAGGAAGGCGGCCTTTCCGAAATCCCGGGCGGCCATGATCCGGCCCGCGATGATGTAGCGATTTCCGGAGGCCTCCACCTCTTCCGGAGGGAGCCCCTCAAGGTCTCCCTTCACTTCGGAAATAAGGTTTTCCCTTCTAAAATCATTTGGATAGGGGTTGACCTCAAGGTCCCGGATCCTGTCCACCTTTTCACGGCGGGCCTGAATGAGCTGGCTTTCGGCGTCTTTTAACATAAACTCCTCTGGGGCGGGGGGGGCGCTTTCGAAACTTCCCGGCCTTGGCGTGCGTAAGTTATTGAAATTAAATAAGACAAGATAATAAAGCTCCCCTGTTTCGTCAAGGGAAACATCGGTCTTTGCGGCGGGAAGGCGGCCATCAGGGAACGCCGCAGAAACCTC
>JAFGWO010000010.1 GCA_016937135.1 Pseudomonadota bacterium | reverse complement strand
TTTTCCCTTTCCGTGGAGCCAAAAGTCCCGAATCGGACTTTTGGCGACCCTATCAATGTTTCACGTGAAACATCGGGCCCAACGCTGACCAAGGCATTTTCAAGTTCAGAGTCCAGAGTTCAGAGAAGAAATCCTGAAAATCGGCGAGACGACACCGAAGATGGTCATGGGAAGCCCTTTCCCTCTGAACTCTCAACTCTGGACTCTCATCTCTAGACCCTTTTTTATTTCCCGATGCAGAACCGGCTGAAGATCCCTTCCAGGACCTCTTCCCCGGTCACCTCCCCGACGAGCTGGCCCAGGGCCGTCAAGGCCTCATCCACACCGACAACGGCAACCTCGGGCCATCCGCTCTCCCGCAGGGCCTCCAGGGCCCCCGTGCAGCCATCCCGGACCTTCTCGAGGGCTTCGGCCTGCCTGAGGGAGATGACGACCCCTTTTTCGGGGTCGGGATCCGGCCCTTCCCCCATGAAGGCCGCGTTGATGGCCCTTTTGAGATCCTCTATGCCTGTGCCCTGCCGAGCCGACACCTTCACGGCCCCCGGGGGCGCATGGAAAGCCGGATCGATCTTAAGGTCTTCCTTGTTGACCACAATGACGCGCGCCGCCCCCCCTCCTTCCTCCAGAAGCGTCCGCTCCTGCGGGTAAAGGGGGCGGGACTGATCCAGGACGAGAAGAACGGCGTCGGCCCGATCCATGAGACCCTTCGTACGCCGGACCCCTTCCTGTTCAAGGGCATCGGCCGAGACCCTGATGCCGGCTGTATCCACCACCTTCACGGGGAGCCCCCCGACATTGAGGGTTCCTTCAATATAATCCCTCGTGGTTCCCTCCGTCTCGTGGACAATGGCCCTTTCCTCCTGGAGCAGGGCGTTTAACAGGCTCGATTTCCCCACGTTGGGGGCCCCGGCGATGACCACCCTGAGCCCCTCCCGAAGGGCCATCCCCATCCTCGTGGTTTTGAGGAGCCTTGCGGCCTGGTCCCGGGTTTCCCCAAGGAGCCCCCGGACCCGCTGCTGTTCCCCCTCTTCCGCCTCTTCCGGAAAATCAATGGACGCTTCCAGAAGGACCTTGCTCTCAAGGAGGCTTTCCCGCATGGATGACGCCTGCCGCCCCATGGCCCCCTCCACCTGACGGAGCATGACCCTCCTGGCCTCATCCGTTGCGGAAAAGATCAGTCCGGCGACCGCTTCCGCCTGGGAAAGGTCCATGCGCCCATTGAGAAAAGCCCTTCGTGTGAATTCCCCCGGCTCCGCCAGCCTGGCTCCGGCCCTGAGCACCGCCTGCAGGAAAGTGTGAAGGATCAGAGGCCCCCCGTGCAAAGTCACTTCCGCCAGGTCCTCCCCCGTGTAGGTTTTGGGCCCGTTAAAATACGTGAGGACTCCCAGATCGATGGGATCGGAGGGACGGTCCGGATGGTGGGCGCGGCCGAACAGGGCCTTTCTGGCAGGGAAAGGGGCTTTTTGGGGGGAGGCAGGGGTGAAGACCTTCTGAACCACCGAAAGGGCGTCGGGCCCGGAGACTCGGATCATGCCGATGGCTCCGGGGCCGGGAGGGGTTGAAATGGCTGCGATGGTATCGTCGCGGGTATGGCCGGCGGAGGGGCCGGATGTCTTGCTTCCTGGGGGAATCACGCAACCATCCCGGGCGGGGGGCGGTCATTGAGGCCCGGATCTTAAGGGGCCCCCTGCCCGGCTTTCCTTTCAGTCCGCCGTTTTCTTTTTCTTTCCCTTCCCCTTGCCGGACGCCGGCTTTTCCTCCACGACCGGCTCTTCCCCGTCCTTGGCCTTGTTGAGGAAATACTGGTGGGCGATGGTCAGGACATTGTTGACGGTCCAGTAGATGACCAGACCGGCGGGAAAACTGAGAAAAAGGGCGGTGAAAATGATGGGGAGAAAAAGCATGATACGGGCCTGCCTGGGGTCGGCGGCCGTAGGCGTCATCTTCTGCTGAAGGAACATGGTGGCCCCCATGATGATGGGGGTGATGTAAAGGGGATCCTTTGCAGAAAGGTCCACGATCCAGAGATAGAAGGGGGCGTGCCTTAGCTCAATAGCTCCTAAAAGCGCGCGGTAGAGGGCGAAAAAGACGGGGATCTGGACGAGAATCGGCAGACACCCGCTGGCGGGGTTGACCCGATTCTGCTGATAGAGCTTCATGACCTCCTGATTGAGCTTTTCCTTGTCCTTCTTGTAGCGGTCCCGGAGGGCGTTGATCTGGGGCTGAAGCCGGGACATCTTTTTCATGGAGCGGTGGCTTATGGCCGAAAAGGGGATGAAGATAATCTTGATCAAAGCGCTCAGGATAATGATGGCCAGGCCGTAATTGCCCACGTACCTGTGGAAAAAGTTGAGCAGTTCCAGGAGAGGTTTGGCGATGAAGCCGAATATCCCGAAGTCGATGGTCCGGATAAGTGAAGGGTCCACCTGCCTCAGGGAGTTCATCTCCTTGGGCCCCACGTAGGCCGAAGCCGCCATCTCGGCCCCGGCGCCCGGGGAGAGGCGCTGCTGGGAAAGGAGGGCGACCTCCACCCGTTCTCCCGAGCCCTTCCGGGCCAGGGCTCCGTCAAACCCTTCAACGGGCAGAAGGACCGCTACGAAATACATGTCGGAGGAGGCGATCCAGGTCACCGGTTCCTCGAAAGTCCGGGTCCCCTCGAGATCCTTGGCCTTTATCTTGCTGGTCTTGCGTCCGTCGAGGACAAGGGCGCCCTTGTATCCGTAACGTGAACTCCGGGACTTATTCTCTTCCCCGCCGGCACCGACGATATCCTCCAGCCCCGGGCCCCAGATAAGGGAGCCGCGCCCGCCGATGGTCTGCCCCGAACGGTTAATGATATTCACCCCGCAGCGAATCTCATAAGAATCGCTTGCAAATTCAAGGGTTTTGACCATTTCAAGGCCTTCGGGGGTCCGGTACCGGAAAGAAACGGTGCCCCTTTGACCATCCCTTAGGGAGAGATCGCCGCCTTCGGTGCGGAAAAGGGCCTGGGAAAATCCGAGAGGCCCCCCGGCCCCGGTAAATTCCGCGGCAAGGGGAAGGACGGATTCCTGGCCGGCGTCGTGGACCATCTGAACGCGGGAGTCGGGATCCTTGAGCTCCTCCCTGTATTGGGTGAGGGTGAAACTCTTCAGGGCTCCCCCCCGGTTGGTCAGGACCGCTTCATAAAGGGGGGTCGATACGGTGATGTAGGTCTCTTCGCTTCCGCCGATGGGTTCGGGAGGCGGACCCGGCGGGGTTTCCGTGAGAGGCGCTTCCCCGGAGGGTTCCGCGATGGCTTCCTGGGCCGCGGACTGGCTTTCCTCCGTCTGGACGGGTTCCGGGGAGGGAGGAAGAAAATATCTCTGGTACACCATCAGGAAGGCGAAGGACAGAACGAGTGCGAGGATGAGTCTTTTACCCTGATCTTCCATAGAGATGGTCCCTTTATACCTTTATCGGTCCCCGGTCCGGCCCGGGTCCGTTATTTTCTGGCGGGCCTGAAGCGTTGGTCCCCCGTCCGGGCGGCCCGCCGGATCGTAGGGAATATCCACCCCCGGGGGAACGGGATCAAATCCTCCCGGATGCCAGGGGTGGCATTTGAGCAGGCGTCTGACAGCAAGGGCGGATCCTTTCAGGACGCCTTTTCTTTCTACCGCTTCCATAGCATAAGTTGAACAGGTAGGAAAGAAACGGCACGTGGGCCCAAGGGCCGGGGAGACCCAGTTTTTGTAGAAACGGATGCAGGCTATGACGAAACCTTTCATCTTTTAACCTTCAGAGGCCTTCTTTCGCGAGACCCGCGGCGCGGATCATGCGGCGAAATTCCTCCTCCATTTCCTGGAAAGGGGCTGCCAGGGACTCCCGTCTGGCGATGAGGACGATATCGTATCCCGGGAGGATCCTGTGCCGGCAGAGCCTCTGGATCTCCCGGATCTTCCTTTTTATCCGGTTCCGGTCGACTGCCTTGCCGATCTTCTTTGAAACGGTGAGGCCGAATCGTGAGAAGGGGAGGTCGTTCCGGAGGGTCAAAAGGGTAAAACAACGCCCCCTTACTTTTCTCCCGGTCCTCTGGATTGCAAGATAATCGGACCTTGACCGGACCCGCAAGGAAGGGGGGAAGCGGGAATCAGGGTTTTCCCTCAAACGGTCAAAAGCTTCCTTCCCTTGGCCCTTCTCCTTTTCAGGACCAGGCGTCCGCCCTTTGTGGCCATCCGGGCCCGGAACCCGTGGGTCCGCTTTTTGGAAATATTGCTGGGTTGAAAGGTCCTTTTCAAGGTGCTCTCTCCTTTTTTGGCCGGGCCCCTCGATCACCGCGGAAGGGGACGGTCGGACTCTCGCGACGGGCTTCATCCCTCGCTCCTTGGCAGATCAGGCCGCATGGCCTTGATATCTGGCGGAACTAGTCCATATATCAGAGATTTTGGCTCAGGGCAAGGGTCCTGACCGCCCTCCGGGCGGGGGAAATTCTTTTCCCTTGCAACGGTTCGGGGCCATCTGTTATACAAAGTGACTATCCGGTTCGGGAGGGGTAGGAATCAGCGCCGCAGGGGAGTCCAGATGGATGTTCGGAGACTGCGCCCTTGCTCTTGGAAATTTCTTCTCCACTTTCTGGCACTACGGTTAAGTTTCTGTTAAGACGGGTTTTTCCCGGCCGTTTCCACAAATCTACAGTTTTTCAAAATGGCCGGCGAAATACAGGAAAAATATAATATAAGTTTTTGTTTTTATTGATTTTTTCGGCTTTTCCACACCTGTGGAAAAGTCTGTGTGTAAACCGACGGTTTCAGATATGGGATCGGGCCCTTCAAGGTTTTGAAAACAAAGGCATAATGAAAGCTCAGGCGCTCTGGAACCAGATCCTCGACAGCCTGAAGGAAGAGGTCAACAGCCAGATCTTCAATTCCTGGTTCGGTACCCTTGTACCGTCCCAGGTCGATGATCAGGGGCTCCTCCTGAAAGCGCCCCATTCCTTTATCAAGGACTGGGTCGAGGAAAATTACATTTCCACCCTTACCTCCACCGCCCAGCACCTGACGGGGCTCGCGATGCCCGTGCGCATCGAAGTTGACCCCGGAAGCCCCGCGAAGGAAAGCAAGCAGCCGGAGAAAAAGGATCCCGACCGCCGGACCGCGCCCCGAAAGGAAAAAACGGCGCCGTCAAACGGAACCGACGACCATGCCGAATTGAATCCAAAATACACCTTTGACACTTTTGTGGTCGGAAACGGCAACCAGTTCGCCCATGCGGCCTCCATGGCCGTGGCCGATCGCCCGGCTAAATCCTACAACCCCCTTTTCATCTATGGCGGGGTCGGCCTCGGGAAAACCCACCTGATGCATGCCATCGGACACCACGCCAGGGTCCAGAACCCGAAAATCAAGCTTTGCTACCTGTCCTCCGAGCGGTTCATGAACGAGCTGATCAACTGTCTCCGGTTTGACCGCATGCCCCAATTCCGGGAAACCTACCGGAACATGGACATCCTTCTTGTAGACGACATCCAGTTCATCGCCGGCAAGGAGAGGACCCAGGAGGAATTTTTTCACACTTTCAACTCCCTTTTTGATTCCCACAAACAGATCGTCGTCTCCTCGGACAAGTTTCCCCGCGAGATTCCCGACCTTGAGGAAAGGCTCAGATCCCGTTTCGAATGGGGCCTGATCGCCGACATCCAGCCGCCGGACCTGGAAACCAAGATAGCGATCCTTGAAAAAAAGGCCGAATGGTCCGGGATCGTCCTCCCAAAGGACGTATCCCTTTTCCTGGCGGAAAACACCGGTTCCAATATCCGGGAACTGGAAGGGTACCTTCAGAGGGTCTCGGCCTTTGCTTCCTTCGCCAAGACCAAGGTCATCGACCTGCCCCTGGTCCACGAGGCCCTGAAAAACTTCCTGGAAAAGAGAAAACAGCCCATCAGCGTGGATGACATCCAGAAAAAAATCTCCCTTCACTTCCAGATAAAGATCTCGGACCTCAAATCCAAGAAAAAGAACAAGACCTTCATCACCCCGCGCCATACGGCCATGTACCTGGCGCGGCAGTTAACAGGCCTCTCTCTTCCGGAGATCGGACGGTATTTCGGCGGGAGGGACCACTCCACCGTTCTTCACGCCATTCACAAGATCGAAAATATGGCCGGTGAAAAACCCGATTTCCAGATGATGCTGGATCGTCTGACGAAAGAACTCGAAGGAGGCAACGGTTCCTAGGCTGTTGACAACCCTGTGTCCTATCCTGTGGATTAATCCGATGCCGGGCGATCCTGTGGACAGGAAAAGGTCTATCCCCGGATGAATCCCCAG
>JAFGWO010000108.1 GCA_016937135.1 Pseudomonadota bacterium | reverse complement strand
CGGCTTGAGGAGGCCCTTGGTGATGCGCTCGCCCTCCTCCCGCTCCCATTCCTCGGCGATGATGTCCGTGCAGAGGTCAACGCACTCGTTGCAGATATACACAGTCGGGCCGGCGATCAGTTTGCGGACCTCGTCCTGCGTCTTTCCGCAAAAGGAGCACCTTAAAATGTTCCCGTCTTTATTCCTGGTATCGGTCATAATAGTCTCCCCGCCATGATCGTTATTCTGAAGCGGACCTGCTCAGGATCACGCGGTCGACCAGTCCGTATTCGACGGCCTGATCCCCGGACATGAAGAAATCCCTGTCCGTGTCATTTTCGATCCTCTCTAACGGCTGCCCTGTAGCGTTGGCGAGGATCAGGTTCAATTCGGCTTTCATCCTCAGGATTTCCCTGGCATGGATATCGATATCCGATGCCTGGCCTGAGAAACCTCCCATCGGCTGATGGATCATTATCCTCGAATGGGGCAGGGCCAACCGCTTGTGTTTAGAACCCGCCGCGAGGATCAGGGCAGCCATGCTGGCTGCCTGTCCGATGCAGATAGTCTCAATGTCCGGCTTAATGTAACGCAGGGTATCGTATATCGCAAGGCCGGCCGAAACCGAGCCGCCCGGGCTGTTGATGTAGACATGGATATCCTTATCGGGGGCTTCCGCTTCAAGGTAAAGGAGCTGGGCGATGAGCAGGTTCGAAACCTGATCGTCGATGGCGGTCCCCAGAAAGATAATCCTGTCCTTTAAAAGACGGGAGTATATGTCATAGGCCCGTTCCCCCCGGCCTGTCTGTTCGATGACCATTGGAATCAGATTCATTACATCCTCCGCAACGACGTATTCATTTCTATTTTACCACCTTGCAGAAAAATCCGGGAATCCCCGAGGGTCCGGTTAAGGGGTCTCTTCCTTCTTTCCGGCCTTTCCGCTTTTTTCGCCCTGGACCCTGATCTCCTTTACTTTCGCTTTCTCAAGGAGCTTCTGGAACACCTTGTCACGGGCAATGGTGAACCCGATGTCGGCGAGGGTCCCATCTTTGGCGTATTCCTCTTTCAGCTCTTCCACGTCGCGGCCGGTTGATCTGGCTCTCTTCGCGACCACGTTCTGGATCTCCTCGGCCGTTGCCTTGATGTCCTCTTTTTCCGCAATTTCACCAACGATATAAAGGAGGCGGATGTGTTCTTCAGCGGTTTTCTTGAGCCGGTCCTCGTTCTGCAGGATCATTTCCCGGATCCTCTGGCTGGAAACCCCGGCATTGCGGAGATTTTCACCGTACTCCTGGATAACGTTGCGAAGCTCCCTGTCGACCAGGGAAGGGGGAACGTCGAAGATGTTGTCCTCAACCAGGCGTCTGGCCAGGTTGCCCCGCAGTTCCTTGGAGGACTCCTCCTCCTTGTTTTTGACGATGTCCTTCCTGATACCCTCCATCAGGTCAGCCACGCTCTCGAATTTGCCGAAGCTTTTGGCGAACTCTTCGTCTACCTCGGGGAGCTGCAGGACGCGGATCTCCTTTAAATGTACGGAAAAATGGATGGACTGCCCGGCGAACTCCGCCTGGGCAAAATCCTCAGGGAAGGTCAGATCGAACTCCCTCGTCTCCCCCTTTTTCATACCAAGGAGCTGTTCCTCGAAACCAGGGATAAGCTCGGCCATCCCTACCCGCACCAGAAAATCCTTGCCTTTGATCTCTTCCAGGGGGACCCCCTGTTTTGATCCGGCGTAGTTGATGATGGCGATGTCATCCTTGCGCAGACCTCTATCCTCCGTCATTTCAACGGTCTCGCCGCGGTTCTCCCGAAGCCTTTCCAGGAGCTGGTTGATCTCCTCATCCGAGGCCTCGGCAGCCGGTTTCTCAAGCTCCAGGTTCGAATAATCCGCGAGTTCGAAAACCGGTTCCAACTCCACCATGGCTTCCATGACCACAGCCTTGTCCTTCTCGGTTTTAACATCGGTGAGATAGGGATTTCCGAAGGGCTTTAAATCGTGCTTGTCCACGGCGTCCTTCACCGCTTCAGCGGCAAGTGCGTTGACCGCCTCCTGGTGGGCGTCCTCGGCGTAAATCCTCCGAACCATCTCTATGGGCGCTTTACCTTTTCTGAACCCCTTGAGGACAGCCCTTTTCTGTATCCGGGAGACCTGTTCCCGGATCTCATCCTGGTAGCGATCCCAGGGGATCTCAATGGAGAGTTTGCGTTCGACTTCACTGGTCTTTTCAATATCGATCTTCATGAATCTAACCAATTTCCTTTCTTTTCAATAATTTCGAATTCCGGTTCCGGTTTTTTTGAACTTCGGGGTGCCGATGCTACCGGAAAAGAGCGAAATGGGCAACAATTTCAAAACGGGCTTTAATAGGGTCGCCAAAAGTCCAATGCGGGACTTTTGGCGCAACGGAAAGGAAAAAGCGTCATTTTCCCTTTCCTCACGGATCAGTGGAAACCGAAATGTAGCCCGTTTCCCTTCCGTGTCAATCCCGAACGGTCAGGAAATGGTGCGAGAAGGGGGACTCGAACCCCCACACCTTCCGGTACTGGATCCTAAATCCAGCGCGTCTGCCGGTTCCGCCATTCTCGCAGGCCATGATTATACAACGGCTGTGAGGTACAGGTAAGGGGCGCTAAAAGGGGGGTAAGCGGGATGACCTGGAACCGTTGCCTATTCACTCCTCCCTGCCGCCCCGGTATTCCCAATTTCACGGGCTTAAGGAAGGATCGACAGCCAGGCTGCCGCAGCTCTGCCTCCGAAGCCCATCGATCTTTTCTTTCTTTTTAACCTTTTCCTCGTCCCGGTGTCCAATAATGTATGGAACCGCATTTTAATTCCCTCCGACCGGATGCGCTGCGGCGACTTTCCCAGGGGTGGGACCAGACGGTGAGGCGACAGCCTCTCAAGGAGAAGACGATGAAAAAGTGGACGAGGGTTTTACCGATGCTGCTGGCAATGACAGGCCTGCTGCTGGCCATGCCTTTTACGGCGACGGCCGCCGACCAGGCGCAGACGCAAACCATGGCGCAGGACCAGATACACAGCGTCAGCGGCAGCGCAGCCGCCAACTCCATGCAGTATCAGGAATCCCACATGTGGGCGGAGCAGACCGCGAACATGGGAGATACGACCCAGGTGAAGGCGGGGGAAGCCAAAAAGGAAATGGAAAAAAGGAGTGAGGGAATCGGTTCCGATGGATCCGGCAGCAGTGACCCTTCCGGGGCAAGAACAGGCGCCGATGGTTCGGACAAGAGCAAGTCTGGCTCGAAAAAATAGGCCGCCGGCCTGGAAAAATCAGCAGAAAGGGGGTCCGGACGAATGCCGGGCCCTCTTTTCTGTTGACCTTCCTACTTTCCCTTCCCCACGCTGCGTGAAAAAAACAGGCTCCTTCGGGATACCGGATCGGGCATCCTCTGACTGACGTACCTCAGATCCTCCACGGTGTAGTAGGCCAGGGGGTGGAATTTCCGGATCACCCTCAGGACCTCCCCGAGGGCCTTTCTTTTTATCACCATGAAAAGGACCTTGACCGGACCAGTATCGCCCCTCGCATCCAGGACCGTCATCATGAAATCATGGTTTCGGAGGTATCGTTCCAGTCCGGGGGCCTCTTTCTGGGTTATCACCCGGACGATGATGTGCCCGATGGCCAGGTGGCGCTCAATGGTGATCCCGATGTAATTTCCCGCGGAAAAACCCGCCGCATACGCGATGAAATAGGTCCAGTGGTCCAGATTTCCCATGATCTGGCGCAGCACCAGCAGCCAGACCATGATCTCGACAAACCCTGCCACTACGGAAAGCATTCGCAGGCCTCGTGAAACGAAGATGATCCGCATCGTCCCGACGGTGACATCCGCGATCCTGCCCAGAAAGATCAGGATCGGGACCACTATCAGATTGAAGGCGGGGGACTGGAAAAAAGAGGGGTCCATCCGGGCGCTTTCCTCAGATCCCTTTTCGGGACGAGACAGCGACTTTTCTTATTTTGGTGGGCCTTGTTCGCCCGACGGGTTTTTCCTCGATCCTGGGCGCTTCCATGAGGGTCCTGGAAAAAATCACCTTGTCATCTCCCCAGTTGTAAAAATCCTTCAACTGGGCGTCGACCACATATCCGCGCGCCAGATAGAACTGCCTCGTCGGGAGATACCGGGGGCGTGAGGACGTTTCGATGTAAACCTTCTGCCCCCCCAGGCTTCTTATTTCTGATTCCGTTTCCTCGAGGATCTTCCGGCCAAGCCCTTTCCCCTGTTCCTTCGGGTCCACGGCGATCCAGTAGAGGTCATACCGGTGGTTGGTGCACGAGATCTCCCCGAAGCAGGCGTAGCCGACGACCCTGCCCTCCTCCTCCAAAAACAGGAATCTGTATCCGCTTTGTTCACCCTGCTGAAGGTAGGTTTCGACCAGTTCCC
The DNA here is from genome assembly GCA_016937135.1 of Pseudomonadota bacterium. GTDB lineage: Bacteria > BMS3Abin14 > BMS3Abin14 > BMS3Abin14 > BMS3Abin14 > JAFGWO01. Next base: position 1,772 of record JAFGWO010000108.1, on the reverse strand, counting down.
CGGCCATCTGGATTTCCTCTTCAGTAAAAAACCCGGTAGCCCGCACGATGCTCCTCACGCTGGCCACATCCGATAGAAAAACCTCTTTTCTCATGGATATTCTCCTGATCCCTTTCCGGAACAGCCATAACTTTTTTCGGCCGTCCCGTGATGTGATCCCGTGAAAGATCCCCGTATTTCCCGGCCTCTTACCCACCTCACCGCCCCTTTCCTCCAGGGGGGTCACCGGATCCCGAGGGAATCCCCGAGTCCCTCGAAAAACCCCGCAGCATTTGCTCCGAGGGTCCTGGTCCTGTAACCACCTTCCTGGACTACAAGGGTGGGAAGCCCAAGCCCGCCGACCAGGCGGCCGTTTTCCCTGAAATCCTTCTCGGTCAGGGTGAACGACCCGGTGGGATCCCCTTTGGCCGTGTCCAGCCCGAGGGCAATAACGAGAAATCGGGGGGAAAACCGGGTGATCGCTTTCAAGGCCTTTACCAGGACCTCCCGGTATTTTTCCCCACCCGCCCCCTCCGGGATCGGAAAGTTCCGGTTGGCCCCGTACCCCGGACCTGCCCCCCTCTCATCCACGAATCCCGAAAAATAGGGATAGGTGAGCCTGGGGGGACCATGGAGGGAAATGGTTAGGACGTCTCCCCTTTCCAGAAAAATCTGCTGGGTGCCGTTGCCGTGGTGGTAGTCCAGATCCAGGACCGCGACCCGGCCGGATTTGCTGAGTTCGTTGGCGGCGATGGCCGTATTGTTGAAATAGCAGAACCCCCCGAAAGCCCTTTTTTCCGCGTGGTGGCCGGGAGGGCGAACCAGGGCATAGGCGCAGCGGTAGCCCTCCTCGATCAGGGCCGCCCCGGTCAAGGCGCATCCGACGGCGCCCAGGGCAGCCGCGATGGCGCTCGGGTTCAGGGGGGTGAAGGTATCGATGCAGTAATACCCGGCCCGCAGGGGCAATTCCTTCGGGGGTCGCGCAGCGTTGCGCAAAGGGAATACATAGGGGTAGATGGAGCGGCCCGGGGGGACCAGGGCGCAGGCCCTCTTCAAAAAATCCACGAATTGCGGATCATGGATCTTTCTGATGTGTTGCTCAGGGAAGCGGAGAGGTTTCACCTCCTCGAAAATCCCCATGGGTTCAAGGGCTTTCATGATGGAAGCGATCCGGACGGGGGACTGGACGTACCCCCTCTCCCGGACATGGTGCAGATCATGGTTGTCGTTCTTTACGAGGGCGATGCGTCTTCTCCGGATAAACCAGAGGCGGGGCTTCTGCTTTTTCCTTGGCTTTTGATAACGCGGCGGACGGAGAAGGACAGGGTCATCGGTGAAAGAATCGACCACCATGTTGACATAGCCGGGTGGACATTGATCCCCGTATTTCCTTTCCAGGATGGCCCTGACGATCTTCCTGGCCTGGTTCGCGGGGAGTGAGTCCTCGCTGCCGAGGTTGTCGAAAACCAGATATGGAGGGTTGTCCTGTCCCTCCTTCAAGGGGGTTTCATAGGCAGTGCCCGCAATCGGTCTGGCGCCGTACCGCTCATAAAATCTCAGTCTGGCCTCGTTCTGCCGTCGAACCTCGGGATCGGGTGACAGAGCCGGATCATCGGGGAGGCATTCCATAAAGATCCCAATGGTCCCCAGATCGCGCGCTTCCTTTCTGACCGTTTCGTAAAGGATGCCGCCGACGCCGCCCCCCGTCTTCCCGGGAGCCGCGGAAAGATACTCCAGATAGCCAAAATTCAGATCCGGGGCAAGGAGGAAAAGGGCGAATCCTTCGACCTTTT
>JAFGWO010000107.1 GCA_016937135.1 Pseudomonadota bacterium | reverse complement strand
GGCAGTAAAGCCGAATTTCTCCATATTGACCTCGCCGGGGGCCGATGCGCCGAAGCTGTCGATGCCGATGATTTCCCCTTTCATCCCCACGTACCGGTCCCAACCGAAGGAAGAAGCAGCCTCCACGGAAACGCGGGCCGTGATTCCGGCCGGCAGGACTTCTTCCCGGTATTCTTTGTCCTGCCTTTCGAAGAGGGCGAAACTGGCCATGTTCACAACGCGGACGGAAATGCCTTTGGACCCAAGGATATCCATGGCTTTAAGAGCGGGACCAACCTCCGAGCCCGAGGCGAGGATGATCGCCTTGAAGTCTTCATCCGTCTGACCCAGGATGTAGGCTCCCCTTTCGATGCGGCCGGGAGCCGGGAATTTTTTCCGGTCAATGGGCTTGACCTTCTGACGCGTCAGGATGAGGCAGACAGGGCCGGGTTCTTTCAGGGCGATTTTCCACGCCGCGGCTGTTTCGGCGGCGTCGGCGGGCCGGATCTCCACCAGGCCGGGGATGGCCCGCAGGCCCGCCAGCTGTTCGATTGGCTGGTGGGTGGGTCCATCCTCTCCGAGTCCCACGCTGTCGTGGGTAAAAATGAAAACAACCCTGGCCCTCGAGAGGGCGGACAGGCGGACCGCGGGCTTCATGTAATCTGAAAAAATCAGGAAGGTCCCGACATAGGGGCGGAGGGCCCCGTGGAGGGCCATCCCGTTGGCGACGGCGGCCATTGCGTGTTCCCGAACCCCGAAGTGGAAGTTCCTTCCCTCCCGGTTTTCTCTGGAAAAAGCCGGCTGTCTATTGATTAAGGTGTTGTTTGAAGGGGCCAGGTCCGCCGAGCCTCCGAGAAGGGAAGGGATCACCGGAGCGAGGGCGTTGATGACCTTTCCGGAGGCGGCTCTCGTGGCCATGGCCTCAGTGGAAAGGTCCGGGACGCTGCTTTCCCAGCCCTCGGGAAGGTTTCCCTCTGACATCAGCCGCCATTTTGCCGCGAGTTCGGGGAATTCCTTTTCATAGCGGGCGAACAGGGATTTCCAGTCCCCCTCCAGTTTCCTGCCATCAGGGACGGCCCGCCGGAAGACTTCCAGCGCCTCCGGAGGTATGTCGAAAGGTCCCCTGGTCCACCCGAGGTTGTCCCTGGTCAGAGCCACTTCCTCTTCGCCGAGGGGGGATCCGTGGGAATCCGCCTTGTCCTGTTTGTTGGGGCTTCCGTAGCCGATGTGTGTCCGGACGGCAATGAGGGTCGGCTGGTCCCGGTTTTCCCTTGCCTTTGCAATCGCCCCGGCTATGGCCTCCAGGTCGTTGCCATCCCCGACCCGGATGGTCTCCCACCCGTAGGCCTCGAAACGTTTTTCCCTGTCCTCAGTGAAAGCCAGGTCGGTGGATCCGTCGATGGAGATGTGGTTGTCGTCGTAAAGGACGATCAGCCGGCCAAGGCCAAGGTGTCCGGCCAGGGAGCATGCCTCGGAGGCGACACCTTCCATGAGATCGCCGTCGCTGGCGATGACATAGGTGTCATGGTCCACGATATCGAACCCGGGCTTGTTGAAAACGGCGGCGAGGTGGGCCTGTGCGATGGCCATTCCCACGCCGTTGGAAAGGCCCTGGCCAAGAGGCCCCGTTGTAACTTCAACCCCCGGGGTCAGATGGTTTTCCGGGTGTCCCGCGGTACGCGACCCCCATTGGCGGAAATTTTCGAGTTCCTCCATGGGCAGCTCGTATCCTGTGAGGTGAAGCAGGGAATAAAGGAGCATGGATCCATGGCCTGCAGAGAGGATGAACCGGTCCCGGTCGGGCCAGAGGGGATTGCCGGGGTTGTGGCGCAAAAACCGCGTCCACAGGACGTAGGCCATGGGTGCCGCGCCCATGGGCATCCCCGGGTGGCCGCTATTCGCCTTCTGGACGGCGTCCACGGCGAGCATTCGGAGGGTGTTGACGCAGAGTTTATCGGGGTCGGTCATGGAGTTCTCCTGAATCGGGGAGTGCGATAAATGGTTGTCATCCGGAACCTGAAATCGAATATAAAATTCCTGAATTGTCTACTAGCAGGGCAGGTCAGGGGTGTCAAGGAGAGGGGAAAAATCCGAAGGGAGAAAGAGTGGAAGAAAGAAGGAAGAAGCCGAAGGCCCTGAGCCTGTCGAAGGGGAGGGAGGGAAGATCAGTCCAAAGAACCGCGCCCCAAGCCCAACGACCAAAGCCCAAAGCAAAAGCAGAATCAAAGATAAACAATTAACGATAAACGACAGGATAAAGATAACCTCCTCCCCTTTTCGCTGGACTGTTGATCCTCCTCGGTTATGATGGGCCCCATGACTCCCACGCACCCCATCCCTCCCGACTGGGAAAAGATCGACACGGCCCTCCTCGACATGGACGGGACCCTTTTAGACAAGCATTTCGACGACCATTTCTGGGAAAAGTTCGTCCCGTCCAGTTATGCCATCCGTCACGGGTTATCCGTTGAGGCCGCAGAAAAACATCTCATGGACCTTTACCGGTCCCACGAAAAGACCCTCAACTGGACCGACCTTGACTTCTGGTCGGAAAAGCTCGGCCTGGATATCCCCGCTTTAAAAAAGCAGGTGGAGCACCTCATCGCCATCCACCCCCACGTAGTCCCCTTCCTGGAATATCTGCGCGAGGCAGGAAAAAAGGTCTTTCTGGTGACAAACGCCCACGGTAAGACCCTGGACCTGAAGATGGAGAAAACGGCCCTAAGGGGTCTTTTTCACGGGATCGTCACGTCCCATGAGATCGGCCTGCCCAAGGAGGACCCCCGTTTCTGGATGGGTCTCAGGGAAAGGATCCCCTTTGATCCCGCAAAAACCCTCCTCGCGGAAGACACCGAGGCGGTCCTTGTCTCGGCTGAGTCATTCGGGATCGCCTGGCTCGTCCACATCGCGAAGGCGAGTTCCGCCCGGCCCTCCAGTGCTTCGACCCGATACCATTCCATCGAAACCTTCAGGGAAATCACGCCGGACAAAAAAGGATCGTCCTAGGACTGCGCGCCATATGCGAGGCGCCTTGCAGGGGATTTTGGGGCATTCATAACCCTGTTTCCTCCGTTTCCCGTTCCTGGAATTGACCCACAGGACGGTCGGCGAATTCCCACGGTTTATTCTTCTTCTGAGAGCTCCTGGCTGGATTGGGACTCTCGAGACCCGTTTCGGGCGAAGGGGAAACTTTTAAACACTTAAGATTACAAAAATGAAACAGAAATGCGCAACATTTCACCTAAATTCAGGGTACCATTTTGGATACCTTATGTGGTATGCTTCACCAAAAATATGACCAGTTGTTGTTTTTTTATGAAAAAATTTCATAGAGGCTGATTTTTCTCCACCGCATGTTTTGTAATGCTGCCAGGTAAGTAATTACGGAATTGAAATCATTGGCAATTAAATTGTTTGGGAAGGCCTTTGATTGCTTGATGTTCTTAAAATTAACAGACAGGAATCGCGGGACTGAAAATGAACCCTGATCTCTTCCATTACTGGCACACGGATTGAAGGAAGGAAGCGAGTCGATTTTTAAATTTCAAAAATGCTCCTGTCCCATCAGGGGATAAATCCTGAATCTCAGAAAGAGATCAAATAATGTTATCAAGGGATATGCAGACAAGATTTATTGCGATTGGACTTTTTATTTTTTTTGGACTTTCCTTTATGGCCTGTGGAGGCGGGGGGTCCGGAGTAGATGAATACGGGAATACTTTTTACAGTGGGGACGGGGGTGCCAACAGCATCATGCTGGGCTGGGCGGCCCCAACCACCAATGAGGACGGCTCACCTCTGGAGGATCTCGCCGGCTACCGTCTCTATTACGGAAAAGGTTCCCGTGATTATTCCTATGTGGCAAATGTGAACAGGACTTACACCGAGGCTGAACTAGGCGGCCTGAGCGACACCACCTGGTATTTTTCGGTCACAGCCTACGATTATTTCGGCAACGAGAGCCAGTATTCCAACGAAATTTCCCACGCGTTCTGACGGACCTGCACAGGGATAAAAACCATTCCGTTTAAAAAGTTCCTTGAACCGTGAATGCTCAGCCCTCCTCTGGACTCTGGACTTTGATCTCTGGACTGCGGGTTTTGGCCTCCAGGCTCCGGGCACTGGACTCCATACAATAATTTGCTCTATTATTCTTCCCGATGCAGACGTGGAAGGGAATATTCCGGGAAAGCCTGACCCGACCTGACGACTTCTCCTCGGCCTTCGCCCTTGAACCTTTCGAAATTGAAAAGGTTCTCTCACGCTATCCAGCTTTGGTTAATCCCTACTTCAGGGAAATTTGCGATGCGGCTGGGCCGTCCCTTTCCAGGCAGATCCTCCCCGACACCCAGGAGGTCTCGGCCGCAAACGACGCCTTCCCTGAGGATCCCATCGGAGAGGACGTATTTTCCCCAGTCCCTAACCTTTCCCATCGCTACGGGGACAGGGTCCTTTTCCTTGTTTCCGATATCTGCCCCGTTTATTGCCGTTTCTGCACCAGAAAGAGAAAAGTAGGCCGCGGCCT